>NZ_JBDOBO010000006.1:0-95952 GCF_047723935.1 Gluconobacter sp. | reverse complement strand
GCCAGACCCTCGAAGAAGGCCCCGCCGCGTCGGTGAACGGGCTTATACGGCCACCTACACACACCGTCAATCAAAAAATCATAGAAAAATCAAAAAACTTGGTGAAGCCATTTTCTAAGAGTGCCATCCTGCCCACCGCGCCATCGCTCATATCCTGCAAATCGGTGAAAAACAGGCTTCTGATCTCGGCCGTCTGGAGCCGCATTAGTCCGTCATACCTTCCACGACGTTACTCACCTGAATTTAACGCTTATAGTGGATCATCATATGGCGTGCGGCACGCCACACACATTTTGTGAGCCGTTCTCGTTTCTGGAGTTTCTGATGACGGTTGATGCACTTCTCTCAAACAGCCAACAACTTTCACCAGATGAAGTGGAGTGGCAGCTCATTATAGATGCCATTGACCCCGCTATCCGTTCAGCCGTCGCTGATATGGTCGAGAAACATGCTGCCGAGAGTGTAGAAGTCTTCTATTCGACGCTCCTGACGCATCCAGAAGCCACACCTTTTCTCTCCAACCAGATTGTTAACGACCACCTTCATTCCGCTTTGCTGAGATGGCTGCAATCTCTCTTTTCATTTACAGCGCCCGACCTTGCACAGCTTGTAGCGACGCAGCGTCGGATTGGACTGGTTCACGCCAGGATGCGCGTCCCGATGCATGTCGTCATGCATGGAGCCCGCCTTCTTAAAAACACCCTGAGAAAACTGCTTTTCGAAATTTTCCTCACGCCCGCGGATCTATCGACAGCCATCGATTACATCGAGAACATGATGGATCTGGCTATCGAAATGATGAGCCGAGAATTCGTAAGAGATCTACAGAAAGAAATTGAGACAGACGAAGCGTACCGGCTTGTTACACTCGGGCAGGACGTCACTCTTGAACGAGAGGTTCAACGTGCAGCACTCCTTGACTGGGGGCACAAGATTTTACTCGCCATTTGCTGCAACACTCCCCCTCCCCTCCCCTCCCTGGAAAGTTCAGGATTTGGGCTTTGGCTCAATCACAAGGGAAGTTTGCTGTTCCCGAATACAATGGGTATCGAGCATATTCGCACCTCAATGCGCCGCATCGATCGGGTCCTTATTCCAGCTCTTTCTGCTCAGGTCCCCCCAGACACAGCTCGCATTCACGAACTACAGGCCCAGATAGAAGAAATCCGTTTTCTTATGGATGACCTCTTCAAAGAGAGTGAGGCGCTTGAGAGCGGACGCGATCCTTTAACCTCAACCCTCAACAGGCGCTTTCTACCAACGATCATGGCGCGAGAAGTGGCTCAATCTATGCGCCGAGAGGTTCCATTCAGCATTCTCATGATCGACATTGACCACTTTAAATCAATTAATGATCGTTACGGCCATACTGGTGGAGACGCTGTTTTAAGAAGCGTGGCCGAAAAATTAATCTCATCCTGTCGGACAAGCGATTTTATTTTCCGATATGGCGGAGAAGAGTTTCTGATCGCTTTAGTTGAGACAGATACAAAAAGAGCTTTTCAGGTTGCTGAGCATATTCGTGAGAACGTCACGCACATATTAACCCAGCCAACCGGCTCCTCATTTTCCGTCACTGTTTCGATCGGCGTTGCCACATTTGATGGGCACCCTGATTATACACACCTCATCGAGGATGCTGATCGGGCTCTATATTATGCCAAGGCCGAAGGAAGAAATCGAAGCGTTATTGCTACGGAGGCGTTAGCAACCCTCCCTCAGCTTCAGTAATTTTATATTTTTAAGAAAAACCCCTTATCTAAAGTCGTGTAAGAACAAATTCAGATAAGGGGGTTCTCTCATCAGACGCAGAATACTGCGTTGGAGATGGACCTGAAAACTTACTGATCGCTCATTGCTGTATTCAGGATCGCAGCAAGACGAACACCTGCTTGCTGCAACCGAAGCTGGATGATCGGCCAGGCGATAGCCGTATAGGCTTCCTTGATATCCGCCCCTTTGACCTGTGGAAGAGCACCGTAGGCGACAGACCGTGCCAAAGAGTGGCTTTCGTCAGCCCAATCAATAACGGCATGATGAACATCGCCACCGGAAAGATCAGCCACCCAATATGTTGTCTCATCAGGTGTGATCGTGGCACCGAGCCGAGTGGCTTCCTCGCGAGCATGACCAAAATCGATGGAATAATGAGGCCCGACAACCAAATTAGCTTGGCGATCCAGGACGCCTTCATCCCAGAGGGCATGAAGATTCATATGGCCGTTTGCAGTATCCCCAAAATATGACAGCCGGATAGCATTCCCGCCTTTATCATGATCACGCTCGGCAGCATGCAGAGGCTGATGCAAGTCACCAACCAGATGCACAACCCACTTTAACGCATAGAGTCGACGCTGCGGGGACACCGTGTGATCAGCGAGGACTTTTTCCATCTCTGGCAGTTTCTCGACAACGCAATTGCCGTCCGCACAATCGCGCGCCTGATCGTACGCCGGCTGAGAAACATCCGTATCAACGTAATGCCAGAGCAGCGTCTCGGGTGCGCCGCCCTTCTTTTTGGGAACATGTCCAATCGTATCTGGCCATGACGCAACCTGATCCAGCGTTTGATGACCTTCCAGAGCCAGAAGCGCGGTCGCCGCTTTGGCGGCCGCTGGGGTCAGGCGATCCTGAGCGATATCAGCGACAATCGCATGCCCATAAGGCCCCCAGGCAAGTGCCTGCGAAGCCGTGCTTATCGTAACAGCACAGAACAAAGGGACAGAAAGGAGCCAGGTGCGCATAGCAAAACCATCTCGGACGTTATGAAGTCTGATTGCTTTTCTCACCCTTCCAAACTGCTCACAAGTGAATCTCTTGATACACTTGTTGCATTAAAATGACCGAACGGTTCGGCCTACCCCTTTCCTCTTGGCTTCTGACCTCGTAGAGAGGATGAGGACTAAAATGACTGAAATGGCGTGACGCAATTGCAAAAGCCACCTGCCCCGTTAGACCCCTCTCAAACTCCTCAATGGAGCCTTACATCGGAAGAGAATGCCCCTCTTCTGACACTCAAGGGCGCGTGGCTGGCACGAACAGGAAATATTCCTCAGTTTCCGAAAGACGGACTGTCTACAGTCCCCAATGACAGCACCCTCACCTTTGATATGTCTCCCATCACCGACTGGGACACAGGTCTCATCGCGTTTCTTTGGGACATCAAACGTAGTGGGCACGACAAACACATTACTCTGGACGCTCAAAGCCTGCCGCCCCCTGTAAGGCAGCTTCTCGCGCTCTTACCAGACGCCGCTGATGGCCCTCCTCCAGCAGCAGCCAAGCGTATTCCCGTTCTTGAACGGATCGGAGGCCACACAATCAGCAGTCTCACTGAAATTGGCACTGTTGCAAGTTTGGGCGGCATGACACTTCGCGGAGGTCTTCAGGCCCTGACAGGGCGAAGTCGGATGCGACTTTCAGATCTTCTGAGCGATACGGCCAATGCCGGTCCTCAGGCATTAATAATCGTCGGTATCGTCAATTTTTTGATTGGCGCCATTCTGGCTTTTGTTGGTGCAGTCGAGCTTCAGAAATTTGCTGCTGGTATTTACGTCGCAAGCCTTGTTGGCATCGCTATGGTTCGCGAAATGGCCGCTGTCATGACCGCAATCATCATGGCCGGACGAACGGGCGGCGCATACGCAGCTCGTATTTCCACCATGCAGGGCAATGAGGAAATTGATGCCCTCAACGTTTTCGGCATCCCAACATCCACTTACCTGATACTTCCGGCAGTTCTATCGCTCGTTATCACGATGCCATTTCTCTACCTCTACGGCTGCCTGATCGGCATGCTGGGAGGGTTCGTGGTCGCAATTTCCATGCTCGATATTACGGCTGCTGGCTATTTCCATCAGACAATCACCTCCTTCGGTATCGGTCAGTTCATTTTCGCCTTTGTAAAAAGCATTGTCTTCGGTGCTTTCATCGGCCTCACTAGTTGCCGGATTGGTTTGAAGGCTGGACGATCAGCCGCTGATGTCGGCATCGCGGCTACCCGGGCTGTTGTGGTGGGAATTGTCGGGGTCATTGCGATTGACGCCATTTTTGCCGTTATTGCCGATGTGCTGGGAATCTGACGCATGACCGATACCCGAAAAACTGTTCTTTCGATGCAGGATGTCACTCTCGCATTTGGACCGAAGGTTATTCAGAAGAACATCTCACTTGAAGTGAAAAAGGGCAGCATTTTTGCCGTCATGGGCGGCTCTGGCTGCGGCAAGAGTACACTTCTGAAAAGCATGATTGGCCTGCTCCGCCCAACCGCTGGCGAATATCAGGTCGATGGTGAAGATTACTGGTCTGGCACTGAAGCAGAACGAACAGAGCTCAATCACAGGTTCGGCGTTCTTTTCCAAAGCGGCGCTTTGTGGAGTTCCATGACTCTCGGGGAGAATGTCGCTCTTCCCCTTCAGATGTTCACGGACCTTAAGCCAGATGTCATCCGGCGGCTCGTAGAACTCAAATTGGGATTTGTAGGTCTTCTGCCCGCGATCGACATGTCTCCGTCAGAAATCAGTGGTGGTATGCGAAAGCGTGCTGGTCTTGCGCGGGCCATCGCATTGGATCCGGATATCCTGTTTTTTGACGAGCCCTCTGCGGGTCTGGACCCAATCACTTCAGCTCGTCTGGATGACCTGATCCTCAATCTCCGAGATGGTCTCGGTGCGACCGTCGTTATCGTCAGCCATGAACTCTCCAGTCTATTCCACATCGCCGATGACGGAATATTCCTGGACGCAAAAAGCAAAATCCCCATCGCACACGGCTCTCCAAGGGACCTGCGCGACCACTGCGACGAACCTCAGGTCCATGCTTTCATGCATCGGGAACGCAACGAAGAAGGACGCAATTGATGAACAAGCAGGCTCTCGTAGGCGCCTTTGTTGTTGGTGGGATCGGCCTTGGCGTGGCAGCCTTCGTGCTGTTCGGTAACTTCCATCCCTTCACCCGCATGGAAAAGGCCGTCCTTATTTTCCATGGAGCATCTTCCGGCCTATCCGTGGGTGCGCCAGTCACTTTCCGTGGTGTGCAGGTTGGAGCGGTGGACAAGGTCGTGATCGAATATAACCCACAGACAAGAGACGCTTACATCCCTGTCTACATCACGATGCGGCCAGACAATATTACCCTCACCAACAGCAGCGCTCATCACTTCCCAACAATCCGGGATCTGGTGTCACAGGGCCTGCGAGGGGAAATGAATCTCAAAAGTTTCGTCACCGGCTCTTCCGAAATTGATCTGGATTTTGCACCTGACACGCCAGCCGCTCTGCATCCTGACATTGCGACAGTTACGGAAATTCCGACAAAGCAGTCGTCCATTCAGGCGATGACACAAACTCTGCAAAATCTGCCCTTCAAGCAACTTGGCGACAATGCCAATGCCACCCTTGCAGCCGTCCGGGAGCTTTCCGACAAACTGGACAGAGACATGCCTGCACTGATCGAAAGCATCCGTGCAACATCCGATCACAGTCGGGACATGATTGATGCAAGCAAAGACCTCGTCACGCATCTTCAACCCGAGCTGGAACATACTCTCAACAGTCTGAACCGACTTGCAGATGCTGGCTCCGACCAACTGACTGCGCGTGGGAAGGAACTCCAGGCTCTGCTGTTAAGCAGTAACCAAACCATCCAGAAGGCCGGGGAAAGCCTGAATAATATTCAGAGCATTACATCTCCACGATCGACAGACCGAGCCAATCTGGAAGCCAGCCTGCGCGATATCGCTGCGGCAGCCTCTGCTCTGCGAGGGTTCGCAAACGACGTAGAACGCAATCCGCAACTCCTCCTGACGGGACGCCACTGATGAGACTACCTTTCGCTTCCCTAGCCCTCGTTGGTCTGCTGCTCAGCAGTTGCTCGTCCCCACCAGTGCGTTTTTACACTCTGGGAGCCCCTGCCATCGGGAGCAATCTGCCCGCCAGCACGGCACCAGAGAGTATATTGGCCGTCGACCCCGTCATTATTCCTGATTATCTCGATAGCCAGGATATTCTTGTCCGGGATGAAGATTTACTGAACCGGAGCGCGAATGGACGATGGGCCAGCCGCCTGTCCAGGGGCGTTACAGATCTCGTGACGGCGCAGTTGTCTCGCAGCTGGCCTTCAGTTTTCGTAACGACACACCCTTCCGCAGGGTCACCGCAAGCCCGGCTGGTCATCACGATCAGCCGTCTGGATATTACGAAGTCAGGTCAAGGAACGTTGGAGGCTGACTGGTCCTTTGTTCCAACTGACGAACACCACCCTGTTGTGCGCCAACGCGCCAGCTTCGGTGCCCAGGGATCGGTGGCTACCGATGATGGAACCGCAGCACTGACACGTGAACTCGTTAATCAGTTAGCTGTAAAAATCGGAACCTCTGCTCCAGTTATGTAAAAATGTTGAACAGGAAGGCCTGAAACAGACCTTCCTATTTCAGTTCATGCCTCTGGCTGTGCATTCATCAACGCAGCCACCGCCTCCCATTCGGGTGCAGCATCAGCAGCACCATGACGCGTCGTTGCCAGCGCCCCACAGGCAGACGCAACGCGGACAGCCTCGGAAAGAGGCTTCCCCTGCGCTAAAGCGAACGCCAGCCCGGCGTTGAAACAGTCTCCGGCTGCCACAGTATCAACAGGCTGGATGCGAAATGGCGCACTATGGCCGCTACGTGTTCCATCATGCCAAAACACGCCACGGCTTCCCATTTTGACGAGGACGGCTTTTACGCCTTTTGCCAAAAGTAAGTTCGCTGCCTTTGCCGCGTCTTCTACCGTTTCAGGACGGATACCTGTTAATTGGAAGGTTTCACTTTCGTTTGGCGTAATAACATCGATTTCATGCCAGAGTGCTTCCAGAAGACCGTGCTCCGGCGCTGGTGCCGGGTCCAGCACAACCAGTGCTCCCCTAGCCCGCGCCTTACACGCGGCAGCTAAAACCGCCTTCTGAGGCACTTCAAGTTGCAAGAGAACTACGGCTGCCCGCTCGAGCCATTTCGATGCCGCTTCAACGTCGGTTTCATCTACCGCCATGTTCGCGCCACCAACCACAGTGATGCAGTTTTCTCCGCTCCCATCAATCCCGATCAACGCAATTCCGGTGGCGTGAGAAACATCTTCTCGGAGTGGAGAAAGATCCACTCCAAAGCGCTCCAGTTCCTGACGCGCCTGTGCACCAAAACCGTCCTGCCCTATGCGTCCCGCCAGAGCGACCCGCACCTCAGAGCCAGCGGCCAAGCGCCCTGCTGCCGCAGCCTGATTACTGCCTTTACCGCCAAGCATGACAGCGTAGCTTTCGCCATGCACAGTCTCCCCAGGTCGAGGTAAACGGGTAGCCCGAGCGGTTACATCAATATTGATGCTTCCAAATGACAGGATCAGGGATTTCGTCGTTGGCATAGGTTTGATCTCGGTAAAATTGGGAAAAATTTCTTAGCATTAGGCTTGCAACGCCGTCAGTAGCCGTAAAGAATTTGCCTCTCCAGCCAAGCGATAACCGACATATGGATCGTATCGCCTATGGTTATTTTTTTCCTAAAGGAAGATGAATTTCCCATATTAATAGTTTCATTACTAAGCTAGGATTTCCTGAGCCGATGGAGACGTAGCAGCTTTTTTTTCAAGGTTTCCACAGCCGCGCCAGAAACGTTTCAACCGACAGGGTAAGTCTAATTATGTCCTCTGCCAATCGACAGACCTCCTCTCGCACAGCCACGAAAAAAGCCGCAGCGGCGTCTCGAAGCAAAAAAGCGGCTCTGCCCACTCCAGAAACCGTTATCGAAGCTTCATATGTTGATGTAGAGCCTGTCGCTTCCGCAGAGGTTCCCACGAGTGGACCGTTCCTCCCTGACATGGTCTGTGCCTTTGATAAGACATGGTACATGCGTGAGTACCCGGATGTGGCAGCTTCAGGCCTTGACCCGGCAACGCATTACCGGGAAGCAGGTTATCGGGAAGGTAGAAAGCCCAACCGCTTTTTTGACCCTGAAAAGTATCGCGCTGCCAATCCGGATCTGTTGGAATACGAAGATGACCTTCTGATGCACTTTGTATTTTACGGCCTGAACGAAGGTCGGCGCATCAGCTGATCCTTACTCAACCTTATTACAGAGCATAGCGCAGCCTCCTTCATTTTTTGTAATCGGTTGCGCCCTGCGGCTTGCCCTCCCCTCCTGGACAGAAGAGACTTCGCTCTCCGTACTCTGTTCAGGAGTCCCTGTATCGTGAAAAACCTTCGCCCCCGTCTCGCTGTCGATATGGATGAAGTCATTGCAGACGCACTTACTGCTCAACGTCTTTGGTACAAGGATGTCCACGGCTATCAGTGGACAGAAAACGAACTAAGAGGACGCCATTTAGGCGACTTGGCCACTCCGGAACATGCTGCGGGAATGCAGGCACTGCTGCATGACGGACACTTCTTCGGTGACCTTGACGTTATGCCCGGCGCACAGAATGCACTGGAATTTCTGAGCCAGTATTTCGACATTTTCATCACGACCGCAGCAATGGAATATCCAGCCTCCTGCGCGCCCAAATTCCAGTGGCTACAGAAAAACTTTCCCTTCATTCCCACTCTGAACATCGTCTTCTGTGGGCACAAAAGCATTCTTGCTGCCGATTTTCTCATCGACGATAATGTGCGGAATTTTCAGAATTTCAGAGGACAGGGCATCCTGTTTTCTGCTCCTCATAATCTGAATGTGGAATGGTCGCCGCGGGTCGCCAACTGGAAAGATGCCGTTTCCTATCTGATGCAAATGCATCCCGAAACAGACGCTCCATAAACGCTCGCTCCCAGCCTCACGGCCAGAAATTACAGCATTGTAAGCTAACAGGCTTTTTTGCTTTTGGATTTGTGGTTCTGTTTAAGATACAGGTTTTCACCCTATTTTTTTCAGCTTCTGGTCAGTGAGCACATTCCGTTTATGTCCACCCCTTATCGCGCTGGTGCGTTTCTCCTCTCCCCTGAAGATTATCGCGCGCTAACGGATGCCGCCCAAGCAAATCCAGAAGCATACTGGCAGAATCAGGGAAAAAGGCTGGACTGGATTCAAGCACCATCCAGCGCGCAGGACACTGGGACGGGATGGTTTTCAGATGGAACGCTGAACGCCAGGGTCAATTGTCTGGATCGGCACCTCAATACCCGTGCAGATCAGACAGCTTTGATCTGGCAGGCAGAAGAAGCGCAGCACATCATCCGCCTCACATATCGTGACCTGCATGAACGCGTATGCCGTCTGGCGAATGTTCTGCGTGATCACGGTATTCGTCGGGGTGATCGCGTTGCAGTTCACCTGCCAACAGTGATCGAAGGCGTGGTGAGCATGCTGGCCTGCGCACGGCTGGGTGCCATCCATGTCGTGCTGTTCGGGGGCTTCTCGCCTGAGGCTATTGCAGACCGGTTGGCCGACAGTGGCGCCAGTTTGGTGATAACGGCCAATGTCGGGCGGCGTGGCGCGAAACGCATTCCTTTCAAGACGACAATGGACTCTGCTCTGAGCCTGCGTCCTGACAGCTTGTCGGTGAGGCATGTTCTGGTTGTTAGTGTCACAGACGAGCCCGTTCCAATGCAGGCAGGCCGTGATGACATGCTCAATCCATTGCTGACATCGGCTTCGGCGTCCTGCCCAATTGAAACGATGGCCTCTACGGACCCGCTGTTTCTACTCTACACGTCCGGGAGCACAGGCAAACCAAAAGGCATTGTCCACGGAACAGGCGGATACCTGACCTGGGCCTCCTACACACACGAACTCGTCTTTGATCATCAGGCTGGTGATGTGTTCTGGTGCACGGCCGATATCGGCTGGATTACCGGTCATACCTACGTAGTTTATGGCCCGCTCTCGAACGGCGGCACCGTTCTCCTGTTCGAGGGCATGCCGTCTCATCCGAAGCCCGGTCGCTGGTGGGATGTTATTCAGACCCATAAAGTCACCACATTCTATACATCTCCCACCGCTATTCGTGCCCTGATGCGCGAAGGAAACGATGTTCCCCGCGAGTACGACCTGACATCGTTGCGCGTGCTGGGAACTGTCGGTGAGCCGATCAGTCAGGAGGCATGGTCCTGGTTCGATGATGTCATTGGTGGTGGGCGTTGTGCCTTCGTCGATACCTGGTGGCAGACTGAAAGCGGTGGCATCCTGATTTCGCCCGTTCCAGGCGCTGTCAAAGAAAAGCCAGCGTCTGCAACACTCCCACTTCCGGGCGTAAATCCCATCCTGGTTGACGACAAGGGACATCCCCTGGATGGCGCAACAGAAGGTGTGCTCTGCCTTGATGGATCATGGCCGGGTCGGGCACTGACCATCTGGAACGACGATGCGCTCTTTGAAACAACGTATCTTCGCCCCTACCCCGGCCATTATTTTACGGGTGATGGCGCAAGACGTGACGAAGACGGCTATTACTGGATCACCGGCCGGGTTGATGACGTCATCAATGTTTCTGGGCATCGCATCGGCTCTGCCGAAATTGAAGACGCACTGGCTGCAGAACATGCGCTTGTTGAAAGTGCCGCGATTGGTATTCCACATGACCTGAAAGGTCAGGGCATCGTCGTATATGCTGTGGCCCGTGATCCGTCCCATCCCGATTTGGAAATGCTTGCCGTTCGTGCCATAGCCGCGAAAGTCGGGCGTTATGCAGTACCAGAAAAAGTATATATCGTCCCTGATCTTCCGAAGACGCGCTCTGGCAAAAATGTCAGACGCCTTATGCGCAAAATTGCCTGCGGCGAGACTGATGGTCTTGGAGACCTCTCTACCTTGGCTGATCCAGAAATTGTGGAAGTTCTGATCGCTATTGTTCAGGGCTAACCAACCGGCACGACCAGTTTTTCCAACACAAGCTGGTCGTTCTCCTGCGAGATTAATGTGATGGAGCTTCCCTGGCGCCGAAAGCTTCCCCCATCATGGCGAACCGATGTTCTGGCAGGGCTTTCGCTCGCTTTTACAAACATCCCGCAGGTCCTTGGTTATGCCCGCATTGCGGCTATGCCATCCGTCACCGGGCTTTATACAGTTCTTCTGCCTCTGGTGGGCTTTGCCGCCTTCGGCTCTTCCAGACATCTTCTTGTAGCGGCAGATTCCGCCACTGCGGCCATTCTCTCTGGCGCCGTTACAGCCATGGCTACACCAGGAAGCGCGCACTACATGGCTTTAGTCAGCGCTACCGCGCTCCTTGCCGGGATGCTGCTTCTGGCCGCCAGATTGTTTCGCCTCGGTTTTTTGGCAGACTTTCTTTCTCGAACAGTCCTTGTTGGCTTCATGACAGGGGTCGGCATCCAGATCGCCATTTCCATGTTCCACGACATGCTCGGCATCCAGACGACATCGCATAACCCCGCGATGCAGGCGGTCGAAACTTTTACCCGGGCCACTCATCTCAACCTGACATCCACCCTTACCGCCGGTGCCACCGTAGGCGGCTTGCTCCTTCTAAACCGGTTTTTCCCACGATGCCCTGCCGCATTACTGGCTGTCGTTGGCGCTATTCTGGCAGACAGAACAGTCCCATTCCTGACGCGGAATCTCTCGACGCTTGGCCCTATCCAAAGCGGACTGCCGACCTTCCAAATACCCATTATCAGCTGGAATGAACTGCTTGCGCTTTTTCCAGTGGCAGCCTCATGCGTCTTCGTCATCATCACCCAAAGCGCTGCGACATCCCGCGTGTACGCAACACAGTTCGACGAAGAACTGAATGAGAACAGGGATCTGACGGGATTGGCAGCTGCCAACATAATTGCAGCATTCAGTGGTACTTTCACGGTTAACGGCAGCCCAACCCAGACAGCTATGGCAGTGCGAGCAGGTGCCCGGAGTCAGTTGGCACAAGTGGTCTTTTCTCTTTCCACCCTGATCGTGCTCCTTTTCCTCACCACGCCTTTGCAATACCTTCCACAATGCGTACTCGCCGCGATGGTCTTCACTGTCGCGCTGGGAATGATCGAAATCCGCGCACTGCTCTCAATCCGTCAGGAAAGCCCTGGAGAGTTCTGGCTTGCACTTGTGACGGCGGCAGTCGTTGTTGGCGCCGGAGTAGAACAAGGCGTTCTGACAGCCATCGCCCTGTCGCTGTTTCGTCATGTGCGCCACAGTTACGATCCTCACACGGCAGTTCTTCAGCCCTTTACTCCTCAGGGCACACTGGAAGCCGTTCCAGCCCGCGGGGGCCTGGAGAGTGAGCCTGGACTCATTATCTTCCGCTTTTGTGCTGACCTGTTTTACGCCAACTCTACTCGCTTCAACCGAGACATCCTGACGTTGCTTAGCGATGCCCCTCACCCCGTTCACTGCATTCTCATTGAATGCAGCCCCATCACGGATATTGATTATTCGGCAGCCAACGATCTGCGTCTGTTACTCGCAACACTGAAACAGAGGCAGGTGACGATGATTTTTGGACGTGTAAGCCAGGATCTCAGGGCAGATATGAACCGGCATCATTTGATAGCCGCAATCGGTCCGGAAAATATTTTTGAAGAACTTCACACTGCCCTTGCCGCCGCCAAGCGTTATACAGAGCCAACAGACCACACAACGAGCATTACGGCTCCCCCACACACGCCATCATGATGACCTTCTGGACGACACCAAGATGATATTCCCCGCTTACTGGAAGACCGTCGGACCATGATGGATGGCGAACAGGACAAGAAAAAAGATCTCGGCAGACGGCAGAGTAAAAAGGATCGCACCGCGACGGCCCTAGCGTGGGAGGCACTTCGGCTGTTTTCTACTCAAGGATACGAAGAAACGTCCGTCGAGCAAATTGCCGAAGCCGCCAATGTCTCCCGTAGAACGCTGTTCCGATACTTTTCGGGCAAAGGTGATATCATTCTCGCCTGGACCAGCGACATGACGGAGGCGTTTAATGACGCGATCGCGTCTGCCAGTCCGGATGCCTCCCTGCAGGATATGGTCCTTCTGGCCCTTCTTCCGGTTGTTCGACGGATCACTGCCAATCGGGAATACGCCTACGCGCTCGTACAACTCCTTGAGCACGAACCCGCACTTCGGAGTGTCAGTCTGCAGAAATATGAGGAATGGGAAGAGGCGCTTGCCAAAGCCCTCATGGACCGCCTCCCCCCCACAGATATGCCATCACTGGCAGCCCGCCTGATTGCACGGACCGCGATTGCAACTTATCGCACAGCTGTAGACGAATGGATGAAAACGGAAGGCCGTACAGATCTGGAACATATCCTGCGCCGTGCCTTCACGTTCCATCCGCTTCTCTGGATGGAAGACAGCCCTCTTAGCCTTGGCTGAAAGGGCTTTATTGCCTCAGAGATCCAGTTCAATCGTGAAGTGATACGTCCGTGGCAGGCCAGCAACCGCAGAGTTTGTGGCGCTTCCACCACCGTTGATGCTCGAGGGATAAACAGAGGCCCAGTAGCTCTGGTTCGTGACGTTATCGACGCCGAAGCGGAACACGAGAGGCTGATGATAAACGTGCGTTGCATAGCGCGCGCCCAGATCCAGCGTCACATAATACGGAGCAAACGTGGTGTTGTATACATTGGCCGCCCGGCGCCCCATGTAATGCACGTTCGCATTGACAGCGCCGCCTTTAAGAAAGGGCAGTCGATAATCAATCAACATGTTCGCCATCAAAGGCGGCACGCCAACAACCTGCTTGTAGGACGTCTTGGCCACACCCGTGTTCAGCAACTGAGCATCCAGCCAGGTCATGCCGCCCAGGATGCTCAGATCCTGCGTCAGATTTCCGGAGGCCTGGAATTCAACGCCGTAATTCCGCTGCACACCGTAATTGGAATAAACATACGTAACAGGGTCTGTATAGGCGAATGGGCGAGACATTCTAAAGCCGGCAATATTCAGCTGCAGTCTCTTGGCCACCAAAATCTTGTAACCAACCTCATACTCTTCTGAACGCAGAGGAGCTGTCACTTCGTTTTCATTCACAGCACCTGCCGGCGCCGAAGTGCCAGCCTGCAATGACCGCCCCCAGGTGAAATAAGCCGTCTGATTGGCCGCCGGCTTATAAAGCAGACTTGTCATCGGGCTAAAGGCAGCGGCACGGCTGTAGGACGACGTTTTCGTGCCACTCGTTCCATAGTTATTGGTGCTCAGCCAACTCCAGGCCAGCGTTCCCATAATGGACCAGTGCTTGCCCAGAGAAATCGTATCCCCGGCCAACAAGGACTGCGTCATGGTATCGGCAGATTTATAACGTCCGGAATAATAAGGCTGTGCACTCGGAAATCTCTGAGGGTTACCGATTGTCGCCTGCCCTAGAGTCAAAGTGCCGGTCGATGACGTCGGGTTGTAGTTCCCCATGACGTAACCGTTGGTTCCAATCTCAATCTGGTGCTTCAGTGGGCCCGTATGGAACGACCCATTCAAATAAGCCGTATTGCTTCCTGCCACGAAATCATTCGCCGTCGTCGCAGCTGAAATTGTCTGACGGTAAAGTCCCGCAGAGTTCAGCAGCTGGTTACCCGTACTGAAAACATTTCTGGCAGCATTCTGCCACATCCCACCCAGCTTCAGGCTCCAGTCATCATTGAAGTGATGAATGATCTTCATCAGGGCAGTATCGGTTTCCATGTTGTAACCGGCTTGCTTCTGACCATATCCCTTCTGGCTAAGATCTGGAGCATCCGGTAGCTGAATAGTCGTTGCGTACGAAAAGCCACCCGGATAGCCGCGCTGGGCATAAGTGTATTGGCTGGCATCAATCTGGATGACTGTCTTCGGTGAAAGGTGAATGTCGAAATCACCGCTCACCAGGTTACGCCGCAGGTGGGAGTCTGCGACGTACCCCTCTCCGTTCTGGTTCAACAGGTTCAGGCGGTAGCAGAACCACTTGTTGTGGCCGACCCGACCTGAGACATCGAGACTTTCCATGGGGGCGCCAATGGAATCAACACCCACAACAAAACGCTCTGTCTGCCGGTCTGTCGGACGCTTCAATGTGAAGTCAAATGTGCCCGCCGGATTTTGCGGACCATACACCGCACCAGCCAGACCATTCAGAACCTGAACACTATCAAACTGCTCCGCAGCATAAGGTGTGGTGATGACCATGTTGAGGCCATCCATGCGCGTGTTAGCGATAACGTCGCCCTCAAACCCACGGGACTGCGGCCGACTGGTATTCGGATCACCGCGCATTTCAAGCTGGGCAGATGGCACGAATGCAATCAGATCATTGATGTTTCTGGTCTGTTGGTTGACCAGAACATCATGGGGCACCACCATGACAGACATCGGCGTATCCAGAATGGATCGCGTGCCAAGGGGGCCAAGAGAGGCTTCCTTCGTGCGATACTCTGCTGCCGTGCCACTTCCGTTACGACGATGAACAGTGATATTCTCAGGTTCAGACGCGCGTACAGACTTCTTCGCGGCCGCTCCCAGAGTAGCTTTTTCTTTGGTTTCTGCCGCATAAGAGGGAACATTACCCATGACAGATCCAGCCAGAAGGTACAAAGCCAGCCGCGAGAGTTTCATGCCTGAATCCTGTTCGTTGTTCTAAATTCTCCGCACCTTCTACATTTTGGCACTCAGTGCCACAATTTGAGTTTGCGCGATCTCCAGCCTAGGGCGATTTTTTGAGGGGTACTGTCTCTTCAGAAACACAGTTCCCTGCGCGCTGGATCACAAAGCCCCAGTTTCAGTCTTGAGATCGTCGGATAAGTTTTGCCTCAACAAGCCTTTAAAAGCCGAAAGCGCGCCTTTCCTCTAATGACCGATGTATCGTCCAGGCCGATGGAACACCATGAGCACACTACTCATGGCAAAAGCGCTTACGGCTGACAGCACAGCCTTTTCCCACGGCAAAAAGAAAGCAGAGAGCGTCAGAATAGCTGCATCAATCATGATCTGAACGCGCCCGGCATTGATGCCACGACTTTTCTGAAGCCAAAGCGTAATAACGCCCGTCCCGCCTACGCCCGCCTGATGGCGTGCCAGAGAAAGAATGCCCATCCCAATCACTGTTCCACCGAATATGGCGGCGAACAGAGGCTGGACATAGGAAAACTCCATGACACTTGGGATAACGCTCGCGAGCGCGGTGATGCCGAAACTGGCAATTGTCGTTTTAAGTGCGAAACGTGGCCCCATGGCGCGAACGGCGAACAGAAGAAACGGTATGTTAATGACCGTAAACAGATTTCCGGGCGTCATGGGCACGATGTATGACAGCAACAAAGCGATACCCGCCACCCCGCCGGTCACAAGCCCAGCCTTGTGCAGACACATCAGCCCCATAACAATCAGAGAGCAGCCTATCAAAAAAGCGTAGACGTCTTCTGCGTGAGAGTGACGCAACCCAGGACCATAAGGCGAAGTCATATCCAGAAAATCCAGTCGTTCAATGATCACGCCCCTTGAGACGCATTGCATCAGGCCCATGAAAATCAGGCCCAGATAGTTCAGTCCCTCGGCCCTGCACAGCCCCTTTCATCTTCGGAAAATATTGTTTCAAACGGACTTCCCGTTCTTGCCTGAAGCTGCGGCCAACGGGCATTTATTGCTTGTTTGGAAATGCTCTTATGTAATCCGCGAGTCTCGATTTGGGCCCTCTCTCGGACGCTAAAACTGCAGCCTCCTCGAGAAACAAAGTGGATAGAGCGTCCGATGGACGTTCCTCTATGGCAGGGAGTTCGCGAAGGAAGCGCCGCGGTCTTACCGAATAAGCAATATCAAAACATTGCTAAGACATATTTCCCGGCAAGTCTGACACCAAATTCCACAGTTTTGTCTCTCTGTTACAATTGCGACCAATTTTCGCCACATCAGAAGACCTTTGATGATGCATTACGAATGGAGTTTTCTATGTCCACCAAGACTAAACGATCTGTAGCTCTGCTTATGGGGTTGGCACTTGCCATTGCTCCGGCCGTAGCGAACGCTCAGAGAGGCCCGGGTGGCGATGGAGGGCATCGCGACGGAGGTGGCCCGGGTGGTCGTGACCGCGGCGGCCCCGGCGACGGTGGATATCACGACCGTGGAGGCCCAGGTGGCGGAGGACGTGGGCCTGGCGGAAATGGTCATAGAGGCCCCGGTGGCGACGGTTTCCGTGGTGCCGGTCCGCATCGTGGTATGTGGCGCTCGGGAGACCGTTATAATGGCGGGGGAGTATTTGTTGACAGTTGGCGCAGATATCCAGGCCTCTATGCCCCTCCTCCAGGATATCGCTGGATTGACTACGGTGGTAGCTTTCTCCTCGCTGCAATCACAACAGGGGTCATTTCCAACGTCATTATGGGCAACGTGAACGGTCCGGCGGTCGTAGCCCCCACACCTTACCCAACATATGGTCCAGCTCAGGTTGCACCTGCTCCATACCCTGGATCTAGATACTGATTTAGCCCGAGGCGCGTCGGAGATGGCGCGCCTCTTGGGTTCTTATCAGGTGGCATCCAATGATGATCGCGCTCTGCCCACCGAGAACCTGAGACCCAATAAACCTATGTCCAGCCATAGAGAATAACACTTGAGGAGCACTGCTCAGTTCAGAGGTTGAGGAGGCTCTTCCCGCGGTGGCGGATCCATTGGCAGAGGTGAAGGCGGCACTGATGGATATGGCGGTCGCGGATTGGGCAAATCTACTGCACCTGCACCAATCGTTTTCCTTCCAAACGGCGGATATGGCGACGACCCTGGCGCTTCTGGCAACTCAACGTCGGGCCATTCATCAGGCTCGGGAGTTTCCTCTTCCTCGGATGGGTCATCAACCATCGGATCACCATCCGGAAATGGATCTTTCGTACCCGGATAGTCCATTTGGAACGCATATTGAGAAATTGGGGTACTGATCAGGATCGACATGTTCGCCTCCTACAGGGTGAACATTAAATTCCCTATCGCGCCAAAGGTTCAAATCTTCTCAAAAGAAACCTGTCAGTCTCGCTGGAGACGAACGATTAAGAAGTGCTGAACCCTTCCCTCCCATGCACTGCATACATTTCCGGTCTTTGAAACGACGCTATTAAGAAAGATATCTTCAAACGTCAGTTTTCTTTGCGACCCCGATTGTCCCGTAGTACACTTTCACTCATGCGCCATCTCTCTCTTTTTGCCCTTATTTCCCTCTCGGCCTGCTCATCAGCTCCTTGGCTAACAGGTCATACAGACAGTCACTGTGTGCGAGAGCAGATGTTGACCGGCACGCAGGGCAATCCTCTTCCTTTCAGTCATGCAATGCAGGTGTGCGCGGTTTCCGCACAGAAGAGCAATAACGGTCACCCAAGACCTCTTGATCTCAGAGATGATACCACGCTTCAGGCGATGGCAGAGAACCCTGACTACAACACGGCTTCCGCCCCCTTCGTCCACCGCGACGCAAAAACGAAGGTTCCGGGCGGTGTTCGGAGAGTGAATATCGACTAAACCGCGCTCTTACGCGCATACAGTTTTTTTCAGACCATTCGAGACAAAACAAACATAATAAAATTTTTTATGCATAAAATTCATACAAGTAGCATGTATTATCTTTTATAATCGCAACAAATAAACTTGCCCTTTGGGTAGTAATCTCCCCTCCGGGTAACATTTTATTTTACTCTTTCCCGATATTTTCCCTTGCATCTCAAACACAATACCCTCATTGTCTTTTTAGCGGGTGCTTTTACTGGGGTAACCGGCGCATGTTGCGCCATTCTTTCTCCGTAAAAGTTATGATTTCGTGTGTGTTTTGTGCACGACCGCTATTGTTAAAAAAGGAGCCTCGTTATGGCAACAGGCACCGTAAAATGGTTTAACTCCACCAAAGGCTTCGGCTTCATTCAGCCGGACAATGGTGGTCAGGACGCGTTCGTTCATATCTCTGAACTTGAGCGTGCCGGCATCCACACCCTCAACGAAGGTCAGCAGGTCTCTTACGAGCTTGAAGCTGGCCGTAACGGCAAGACGTCTGCAGTAAGCATTAAGGCTCTTTGAAGCTTTAATCAGCAGCTCGTCTGTGCGAGAAGCCGCTCTTCGGAGCGGCTTTTTTTATGCCCGAACGGTGAGGCATAAATTCATTCCCCCCTAAAAGCACGTTTTCTGCTGCATCAGTGATGCATCACCTGCCCGCTACAGATCGACTGTTTCAGCTCGCAGCTCATTAAAACAAATCCAGAAAAAATATTTTACGTGTCATCAGAAGTGTAAGCAGATATGTGCAAATATACTTTAACTATCGCGCATCTCTACTCACCTGAAGAAGGCTCTCTATGGCTCTATCCGCTCACAAAAAAGAATGGATGGGTTTATTCTTTGCCATCTGTCTTGTCATGACCTTAGCAATATTTGGATGGCTCGGATGGCAAAAAGTATCCGGTGATGACTCCATCACGCACGTCACCATCGCTAAAATTGTAGCGATCGAAAAAATCAATGCTGGTTTAGGTGCACCAACATCCTACAAAATAACGTACGACCTGCACGGAACAATGATCAGTAATTATTTCACAGATGACTGGTATGAAACACACAAGACAAGAAAACATTTTCTCGTCACATATAGAATGTCGAATGGCTATCATATCGACAGCATTCGCTGACATTGAGTTTTACAATCAACAGAGGGGGCTATGCATCGCCCCCTCTGCATGATGCAGGATCAGGCCAAGCCTTCTTCCTGCAACGCCCGCTTAGCAGAGGGGCGTGACATAACCTTCTCTCGCAATGCCCACGCTTTGCGATGATGAGAAATATCCAGTTTCTTGAAAACAGCCCATGTCATGATAACAGCCGCATAAGCGTCTGCCTGCGTGAAGTCGTCACCCAGCCAGTATGCTTTATCGTCGGACAGCATATCTTCGAACTGCGTCATTCGCCGATGAATCTGCTCATGAATAGACTTCTCGGCGTCCTCCGTCAGGTTCGGGGCAAACAGGCCGCCGAATGCGCTGTGCAGATCACCACAGAACCCGAGAGCTTCCTGCAGCCTGGCTCGTTCCAGAGAGCCATAAGCTGGCTGAAAAGCCGGAATATCCGAATGGTCGCCGATATACTGAAGAACTGCTGAATTCTGGGTCAAGACCACCCCCGGCTCAATCTCGATTGCCGGAACGGCTCCCCGCGGATTGATGGCAAGATAATCTGCGCCGGTCTCTGTCTTCTTCGTCGTCGTATCTACCTTTTCAAGGGTGTACGGCTGACCGATTTCATTCAGAATAATATGCGCGGCAAGCGAACACGCACCAGGCTTGTAGTAGAGCTTCATAGTCACTTCTCCATTGCGCGAAGACGCAGGGAACAGAATGAGCATATTCCTCAAGTGAGAAAAGGCGGGAAATATCCCGCCTTCTTTGTGGGATATCTCAGGGCTGCTTTTCAAAAGCTCCGGCAATCGTCAGGCTGACGTCATCGCCAACATAGGGAACATACTTTTTGACGCCAAAGTCACTGCGATGGATTGTTCCGGTGGCCTGGAAGCCAACCGTATAGGCCTTGTCCATTGGGTTCACACCAGCACCTACAAAGTGCACATGCAGAACAACAGGCTTCGTCGTGCCATGAAGTGTCAGATTACCACTGACAACAGCATCTTCGGCACCTACCGGTGAAACCTGCGTCGAAACGAAAGTCGCATCCGGATACTTCGCAGCATCAAACCACTCGTTATTCTTCAGTTCGTCCGTCAGAACCGTGCTTGATGTCGCAACACTGGAGACCGGGATCGTCACGGAAAGCTTTGATTTCTCCGGATGGCTGGCATCCAGCTTCAGGCTACCACTCACGTTGGAAAACTGACCCGAATAGTAAGAAAAGCCAAAGTGCAGGACTGAAAAATTGACTTGGGTATGGCCAGCTTCAACCTTGTAAGAGCCACTCTTCACATCAGCAGGTACAGCGGCAAACGCAGTCGTGGAGACAGCCGCGCAAGCAAGAGCTGCAAAAGCACCAGAGAGTATTTTCTTCATGGGGAGATCTTTCTTTTTTGAATTAAAACAGAATCAAGTTCAACCGAAGCGGAAGCCGGACAACGCCTTCCCCATGACGGTATCACTATAATCACGAACACCCCGGTCCGTTCCGGCAGCTCCTGCTACAAACATCAATGGTAACAGGTGTTCGGCTTTCGGATGGCAATCCTGGGCGAAAGGAGCGCCCGCCCATCTCGCCAATAAGGACTCCCGCTGTTCAGGCGCCGCCTCCACAGCCAGGTGCAACCAATCATCAAAATGCCTGGACTGTTCGTCAGCTTCTGCATCTTGGCGCAGGAAGCGTCGCAGATTGTGATAGGTCATGCCCGCCCCTACCAGCAGCACGTTTTCATCCCGGAGCGGAGCCAGAGCTCTGCCGATTTCCATCACGTCCTTAGCCGTCGCGTTCAGTGGCAACGAGATCTCAATGACAGGAATATCGGCCTTTTCGAACGCAAGCATGAGTGGAATAAACACACCGTGGTCAAACCCGCGATAAACATCGCCGACACTCGCGATACCCGCCTTTGCAAGAAGCTGCTGAATATGTTCAGCAAGCTCCGGAGAGCCCGGAGCTTGATACTGAAGCTCATAAGTATGAGCTGGAAAGCCGTAATAATCATAGATCAGCGGAGGACTGGCCCCTGTTGTCACAGTAACCTGATCCGTCTCCCAATGCCCTGACATCACGACCAGAGCCGCTGGCCGCTGAGGCAATGTCCCCGCCAGTCCACGCAAATGCTCAGCCATCTGATCCCAGACATCAGGCCAGTCCATGAAAAAGCAGGGACCACCCCCATGAGGAATAAAGACAGCGGGCTGGCGTTTTCCATGTCCTGCCTGCCTTGAATTATCCGTCATGAGAAACTCCGTCATGGGTCGATCTGTCACGAAGGTTGTCATCAAACTGCGACAACGATAATCCTGACTACAGGAAAGTCATCTGGCACCAGGAGTGTGAAATGCTCGACCGGATTACCAGCATGCAAGCCTTTGTCCGGGTGGTTGGACAAGGGAGTTTTGCGGCCGCAGCACGGTCTTTGGGCCTTTCACAGACGATGGTCACGAAGCACGTATCGGCTCTTGAAGCCCATCTTGGCGTGGCCCTCTTTCATCGCAGCACGCGCCGCCTGTCACTGACAGAACCTGGGCAACTCTATCTCGATCGGTGCCAGAAACTCCTCAGCAGCCTTGAGGACATGGAACAGGAGGTTACCGCAGGCGCTGTTGAGCCCCGCGGGTTGCTCCGTATGAACACGCCTGTGTCTTTTGCCATTCGCCATGTCGCCCCTCTCCTACCGGAATTCAGCCAGAAATACCCTTTGGTGACAGTCGAACTGGGCGTGGATGATCGGCGCGTGGATCCCATTGCCGAAGGTTGGGATCTGACTCTCAGGATCGGTCATCTGCTCCCCAGCAGCCTCAAAGCCCGGCGTCTGGCACATATCAATTTCACGCTTTGCGCCGCCCCCTCCTATCTGGCCGAACACGGCACTCCGACTACAGTCAGTGACCTCGAACATCACACCTGCCTCGGCTACACCCTCAGCGATCCGGTAGGCACTACACGCTGGAGTTTCGGGCGCCAAGGAGAGCGGACCATTCCTGTCAGGAGCAGTCTGCGCTCCAACAATGGAGACGTTTTGCGCACGGCAGCATTGGCGGGTCAGGGCATTCTTTATCAGCCGACATTCATTGTCGCAGACGAACTTCAGTCAGGCCGCCTCAAACCTATCACGCTGGATCTCCCCTTGCTGGAAGGGCCTGACCTGCATGCAGTGTATGTGCCCACAACGCACGTACCGCTCAAAGTCCGAGTGATGATCGATTTTCTGGCGGCACGTTATGCGCCCGTTCCTCCATGGGAGCGAGCAGGTCATCAGTCCTGAAGGCGATATCTGGCTCTCACCAGCACATCCTGTTCGAGCATTTGCAGAACGTCCCGCTGCTCCTGAACACCGACAAGAACGACCACTCCCCGAATTGTCGATCTTGCCCCTGTCACATGACCCTGAAAAATTTGGGCCAAAACCATCGACAGCCCCTCTCGCGAGCAGCAGGAACACCCGATACCGTGTCTCTTACGAAATGGAGAGGGTGCCGGCAAGGATACTACGTCTGACCAGCCCTCTCCAGGTACATCTGCTACAAGAACGACGTCCGCCCTGCGCGATGACGGCCAGTTAGAAAGATCCGTTACGACCGAGAGAAAGAGCTGAGACATCAGTTATTCAACCGACCGGTCGGCACCGTAACAGGGTGGCGCCCCCATGTGTTGGTGACAATAACGCCAGCCATAACAATCGCCCCGCCAACGAGTGTCCGGAACGTCGGAATCTCATGGGTCAGAATATAAGCAAGAACCATCGTTACAGGCGGCAACAGGTAAAGAAGGGCTGCCCCCCGCGTAGCTCCCAGATGCCCGATCACAAAAGCCCAGGCAGCATATCCGATTGCGGCGGGGAAAATGCCCAGTTCCAGCACGGATGCCCGTCCTGCCCATGATGCATGAGAAAAGCTGGCCAATCCTTCTGGCAGCCATGGCAGCAGGAACAGAGCACCACTGATCAGAATATAAGCGATCGTTGTAAGAGCACCGTACCGGCGGATCAGCCCTTTCTGAAGATTCGTGTAGAGCGCTCCGCAAACAGCGGCACCGAACACGAATGTCGCACCTGAACCGAAGGACAATCCCCCGGCCTGCCCTTGGGCAATTAGAACAACACCGGCAAAACTCAGGATGGACCCAGCCCATCCCAAAAGAGACATGCGCTCCCCCAGAAACGCCATGGCAATCAGTCCGGCCATAAGAGGCGCCGCACTGATAAGGAGGCTCGCAGCCCCTGCGGAGACTGTCACTTCGCCGCAATTGAAAAAGATATTGTACAGCGTGATGCCCACCGCACCGCACCCCAGAACCTGCGGGATGTCCGCTTTCTGCAGGCGAGCTGGACGTTTCCAGAGCAGCCAGCCACCCGCAGCAATCGCGGCGATCGCATATCGCACGGCCGCAAGCGGGATAGGCGCAAAGTCATGCAAGGCAATACGCACAACCGGATACGCACTGGCCCAGGACAGAATGGCGACTGCTATAAAGAGTGGAAGGAAACGACCAACTGAATTTGTCATTGCTGTTCCGCGAGAAGAGATTCCCAATTCAGGGAGACGCATCACATATGACAGGCCTGTTAAAAGAAGGACAGGACAGATCCGGTTTGCCAGCAGCTTCCCTCAACCGTTATACAGGCAGGCCTCCATGCTGGGCCCAATCGCCTGGCATACTATTCTGTCCTGATTTTATTCCTGAAGAGCGCCTCAATGTCCTCACGTCCCCATCTGCTTGATGCCCTGTCAGACCAGGTTCTGCTGTGTGACGGTGGTATGGGATCGCGCGTGCAGATGCTCGATTTGGAAGTCGAGAAAGACTACTGGGGCCAGGAAAACTGCACAGAAATCCTGAATCTTTCCCGCCCTGAACTGGTTCGTGAAATTCATCGCGGCTATTTCGAAGCTGGCGCGGATATGGTCGAAACCAACACGTTTGGTGGCTCGATCGTCACGCTTGCTGAGTTCGACCTCCAGGACCGCAGCCGCGAAATTAACCGTGTTGCTGCCACCCTGGCCCGAGAGGCGGCAGAGACCTTCTGTGACGGCCGCCATCGTTACGTCATGGGCTCCATCGGCCCAGGCACAAAACTGCCAACACTTGGCAATATCGATTATGACACGCTTGAAGCCGGACTGATTGAACAGTGCCGTGGCCTGATTGACGGCGGTGTCGATGGGTTCCTGATTGAGACGTGTCAGGACACGCTCCAGATCAAAGCTGCCGTCAACGCGGCCAAAGCCGCAAGGATCGAACTCGGGTCGGACGCTCCCATTTTCGTACAGGTGACAGTTGAAACCACCGGCACCCTCCTTGTTGGACCCGACATCGCTGCGGCAGCCACAACCGTCAACGCGCTGGACGTCCCGTCTTTGGGCCTGAACTGTGCGACCGGCCCGCAGGAAATGGCAGAGCACGTCCGCTGGTTGTCTGAAAACTGGCCGGGCCTGATTTCCATGCAGCCCAATGCCGGTCTCCCGGAACTGGTAGATGGTAAAACGGTCTATCCTCTCAGCCCGGACGAGATGGCTGTGTGGATGGAGCGTTTCATCCGTGAAGACGGACTCAACCTGATTGGCGGATGCTGCGGAACGTCCACCCCTCATATTCAGGCTCTGGACGGCATGCTGCGCCGCGTGGGTGGCGAAAAATACCGTCCTACTCCGGTCAAGCGCAGCACGATCTGGATGCCGTCTGTATCCAGCCTCTACTCTCAGGTGCCGCTGCGGCAGGAAAACAGCTACTTCTCGATCGGCGAGCGCTGCAACGCCAACGGTTCAAAGAAGTGGCGTGAACTTCAGGAAGCGGGCGACTGGGATGGCTGCGTCGCCGTCGGCCGGGAACAGGCTGCCGAAGGCTCCAACGCTCTGGACGTCTGCACGGCATTCGTTGGCCGAGACGAAGTCGCGGAGATGAACGAAGTCGTCACGCGCTTCACGTCATCCGTTAATGCGCCGCTGGTCATCGATTCAACTGAAACGCCAGTCATTGAGGCCGCTCTGAAGCTGCATGGCGGCAAGCCGATCATCAACTCAATCAACTTTGAAGATGGGGAAGATCAGGCGCATGCCCGCATGAAGCTGGCAAAGAAGTTCGGCGCCGCGATGATTGCCCTGACCATTGACGAAGTGGGCATGGCCAAGACGCCAGAAGACAAGCTGCGCATTGCAGAACGTCTGGTCGATTTCGCCTGCAATCAGTACGGGCTGCCCCAGTCCGACCTGATGATCGATCCTCTGACCTTCACCATCGCAACCGGCATGGAAGACGACCGTAAGCTCGGCGTCTGGACGCTTGAGGGTATTCGGATGATCCGGGATAAGTTCCCTGACATCCAGATTGTGCTGGGTCTTTCGAACATTTCCTTTGGTCTGAACCCTGCGGCGCGTGCAGTTCTGAATTCCGTATTTCTGGATCATGCCGTCAAAGCAGGCATGACCGGCGCAATCGTACATGTTTCAAAAATCCGTCCGCTGCACCTGATTGCACCGGAAGAAGTGAAAGTCGCGGAAGACCTGATCTTTGACCGTCGGACTGCCGATTATGATCCGCTCCAGAAGCTTCTGGAGCTTTTTGCTGGCCGAAAAGCTGCGGATGCCGTCAAGAAGCGCCGCGCTGAAACACCAGCGGAACGCCTCAAGGACCGGATTGTAGACGGGGACCGTAAAGGCATCGAGGACGACCTGGACGCCGCCATGCAGGATATGGCCCCGCTCGACATCATCAACACCGTTCTGCTGGACGGCATGAAAGTCGTGGGCGAACTCTTCGGATCTGGCAAAATGCAGCTTCCGTTCGTGCTGCAATCTGCCGAAACGATGAAAACAGCCGTAGCCTGGCTTGAGCCGCACATGGAGCGCAAAGAAGGCCAGCATCGCGGCACGATGGTTCTTGCTACAGTGAAGGGTGACGTCCACGACATTGGCAAGAACCTTGTGGACATTATCCTGACCAATAATGGTTATCAGGTGATCAACCTCGGCATCAAAGTGCCCTTGGCTGACATGATGGCTGCGGCCAAGGAACATAATGCTGACGCTATCGGCATGTCAGGGCTTCTCGTTAAATCCACCGTTATCATGCGCGAGAACCTCGCGGAGATGAAACGGCAGGGCTTCGATGTTCCCGTGATTCTCGGTGGCGCGGCTCTGACTCGAAACTACGTCGAAGAAGAATGCGCCCTATCTTACGGAGATGGCGAGCCAGGCCGCGTCGCATACGCCAGAGATGCGTTTGATGGATTGTCCCTGATGGACAAGATCGCGCAAAAAGAGTTTGACGGCTATCTGGGAGCAATTCAGAGCCGCCGTGCGGGCAAAGCAAGCCGCAAGAATGCGCGTGCTCCGGAAAGTGCTGAAACGCGTGGCTTCGGCACAGTTGATCCTGCCGCTGCCCGGGAGCGTCGCAATCGGATCTCAGGCGAACTGCCTCCTCTCACGCCACCTTTCTGGGGCGCCCGGGTTGTGGAAGCTGCGCCGAACGCCGTGCTGCCGTTCCTGAATGAGCGCTCACTCTATCAGTTCCAGTGGGGCTTCCGGAAACAGGGACGCTCCCTTGAGGAGTTCATGGAGTATGCGAAGATGGAACTTCGCCCCGTCCTGAAGCGCATGCTGGCGCTCAGTGCGGAGCAGGAAATCCTGCGCCCGCAGGCCATCTATGGATACTGGAAAGCCGCCGGTGACGGAAACGACCTGATCCTGTTTGAAGAAGACGGCAAGACTGAAGCCGCGCGCTTCACCCTGCCCCGCCAGCCGAAGGACGACGGCGAGTGCATCGCGGACTTCGTGCGTGACATCAATGATGAGCACCGCGACGTTGTTGGGCTTCAGGTTGTCACCGTTGGGCAGAAAGCGTCAGACCTTGCCCGGGAATGGTTCGAGGCCAATCGCTATCAGGATTACCTCTATCTGCATGGCCTTTCGGTCGAGATGGCGGAAGCGATGGCTGAATACACCCACAAACGGATCCGTGCAGAGCTTGGTTTTGCGGCGGAAGATGATCGTGACATGGAGAAAATGCTCTCCCAGTCCTATCGTGGGTCACGCTATTCCTTCGGCTATCCTGCCTGCCCCCGCCTTGAAGATCAGGAACCAATCCTGCGCCTTCTGG
This sequence comes from Gluconobacter sp., assembly GCF_047723935.1. Lineage (NCBI taxonomy): Bacteria > Pseudomonadati > Pseudomonadota > Alphaproteobacteria > Acetobacterales > Acetobacteraceae > Gluconobacter > Gluconobacter sp. The sequence goes on along the minus strand of NZ_JBDOBO010000006.1, from coordinate 68,345 downwards.
ATGCCGAGCGCGTGGGGATTTCCCTCTCTGACGGGTTCCAGCTTCATCCTGAGCAGTCAACGTCTGCTCTCGTGGTGCTGAATCCGCGCGCCAAATACTTCACTGTCTGACTCAACGGAGAACCACGGTCATGGCATCACAGCAAATCGGCGGGCTTCTTGCCCAGCTTCGACTCATCAACGGTGAACGTGGCTTCTTCGCCAACTTTTTTGGCCTCTTCTGCGTGGCCTGTCTTTTGGGACTGGCCAACATGTTCAGCCGCTCTGTCCTGCACGCAGATATGGGCTGGCTGCTCAAACCACTCATGGTGGTCATGGCCCTGTATTTCTTTCTTCCCTATCTCCTGCTGCTCATCATTGACAGACGCGGCACCAACTAACGTTCATTCATCCTACACTTCCCAAAAGACGCCCCAACATGGGGCGTTTTTCTTATCTGCACTCCGTGAGAGGACCGCATATAGATTGTCTTTTCAGTCATCGGATTTATAATAATTTTACAAAATTGACGACTTTCCATTTCGGATATTCCATGACGGTTCTTTCTCCTTCCGCTGAAGAACGCCTTCAGACTGTTCTTTCTCGGCTCGCTGCAACACTGGGAAGCCGGATCAGCACGGCCCCCTCCGTGCTGGAAGAACACAGTCACGGCGAAGCTATGGAAGCAGCTCGCCTGCCCGGAGCTGTCATCTTTGCTGAAAGCACGGACGATGTTTCAACCGTTCTGAAGGAATGTCATGCCTCCCGCGTTCCTTTAGTCGCGTTTGGTGCTGGCACTTCTGTTGAAGGGCATGTCACGCCGCCAGAAAACGCCATCAGCCTCGATCTCTCCCGCATGACCGGCATCGTGGAGATAAACCCGGAAGACCTGGACTGTCGCGTCCAAGCTGGGCTCACCCGACAGGCTCTCAACACACAGATCCGCGATACCGGACTTTTCTTCCCCGTCGATCCGGGCGGTGAAGCTACGCTGGGCGGTATGTGCGCGACCCGCGCTTCCGGAACGGCAGCCGTGCGCTACGGCACGATAAAGGAAAACGTGCTGGGTCTGACTGTCGTGCTTGCAACAGGCGAAGTGATCCGAACCGGCGGTCGCGTCCGCAAATCTTCCACTGGCTACGATCTGACGTCCCTCTTCATCGGCTCTGAAGGCACGCTCGGAATTATTACGGAAATCCAGCTCAAGCTGCATGGCCGCCCTGACACCCTCTCCGCAGCAGTCTGCCAATTTGAGTCTTTGAACGATGCCGTTCAGACTGCAATGGAAATCATCCAATGCGGCATTCCGATTAACCGTGTCGAATTAATGGATAGTGTTCAGATGGATGCATCCATCCGATACTCCAACCTGACCCGCTATCGCCCCCTGACAACGTTATTTTTTGAATTTGCTGGCGCCCCTGCAGCCGTACAGGAACAGGTTACAGCAACCCAGGAGATCGCTCTCGCAAACAATGGACTTGGTTTTGCCTGGGCCGAAAGCGCGGAAGACCGGGCACGTCTGTGGAAAGCTCGCCATGATGCCTACTGGGCCGCAAAGGCCATCGATCCAACCGCCCGGGTCATCTCAACAGACTGCATTGTTCCAATCTCACGACTGGGGGAACTGATTGCCGGTGTCTCAAGCGACATTGCCGCATCCGGTCTTAAGGCCCCTCTTCTGGGCCACGTCGGAGACGGAAATTTCCATACGCTCATCATCACCGAACATTCCCCGGACGGCTATGCTCAAGCCCTGGATCTGGACCGAAAAATTGTCGGTCGGGCGCTGGCTCTAGGGGGGTCATGTAGTGGCGAGCACGGTGTTGGACTGGGGAAACTGGAGTTTTTGGCTCAGGAGCACGGTGAAGGCTCACTCGGCGTCATGCGTGCGCTGAAGAATACGATGGACCCTCACCATATTCTCAATCCGGGAAAGCTGCTTCCCAACGGGCCCGTTTATCGGGGATAACACCACCCTTCTGATATTCTGCTTTTACGGACCCTGCCTGCAATGTCTTCAGCTTCTGCCGCGTTCCCGGATGTCGTTCTGATTGGAGGCGGCATCATGAGCGCAACTTTCGCCGCCCTCCTCAAAGAACTGTCCCCCGAACTCTCCATTACGCTGTTTGAAACACTGGAGCAGTGTGGGCAGGAAAGTTCAAAGGCCTGGAACAATGCCGGGACCGGGCACGCAGGAAACTGTGAACTGAATTACACGCCGCAGCGTGCAGATGGCAGCGTGGATATTTCCAAGGCTCTGGCGGTCAACACCGAGTTCGATATTTCCCGCCAGCTCTGGGCGCATTGGGTGCGGACGGGCCGCATTGCAGATCCGAGCACGTTCATTCACGCCTGCCCTCACGTCAGCCTTGTCTGGGGCGAGGCCGACGTTGCTTTTCTTAAAGCGCGCTACAACGCCATGGCTGGCCACCACTGCTTTGACGGGATGGAATACAGCGAAGATCCTGCAGTGATTGCGAGTTGGGCACCTCTTGCGATGGAAGGTCGGGATCTGTCCATTCCTGTAGCAGCAACCCGCATTAAAAGCGGAACGGATGTCGATTTCGGGGCCCTGACCAGAAGCCTTCTCTCTGGCATGCAAAACACCACCGGCTTCCACAGCTTTTACCGTCATCGCGTGACGGACCTGACCAAAACAACCGATGGTCGTTGGCGTGTCACTGCCGTCAATATGCAAACGGGGGCGCACAGGTCTGTGCTGACGCGGTTTGTCTTTATCGGCGCAGGTGGTGCAGCACTGCCGCTCCTTCAGAAATCCGGTATTCCTGAAGCACGCCGATACGCAGGCTTCCCAGTGAGCGGCTTATGGCTGCAATGCACCAACCCTGCCATCACGCAGCGCCATCATGCGAAAGTTTATGGAAAAGCGCCCGTCGGATCTCCCCCGATGTCTGTCCCACATCTGGATACGCGGGTGATCGACGGGAAATCCTGCCTCCTTTTTGGTCCGTATGCGGGTTTTTCCACCAAATTTCTCAAGAGCGGCTCCTGGAGGGACTATTTCCACTCCTTGAACAGCAGCAACATAATTCCCGCCATGACCGCAGGCAAAGATAATCTGTCGCTCCTGAACTATCTGGTGCGCGAAGTAACACAGAGCGACCACAAGCGCTTCCAGTCCCTTCTGAACTTCTATCCGCAGGCTGATGAAAGCCAGTGGACGAAAATTGTGGCTGGGCAGCGCGTTCAGATCATCAAGCCGGATAAAGGTCTTCATGGCGTCCTGCGCTTCGGCACAGAACTGGTCCACAGTTCCGATCAATCGCTTGTTGCAATTCTGGGTGCATCGCCGGGCGCATCCATCGCAGCCTCAGTAGCTCTGCAAGTCGTAGAAAAGTGCTTTTCTCAGAAGATTTCTTCAAATGAGTGGCTGCCACGTCTTAAAGAGATTTTCCCAGCTTATGGGGTGGATCTGAAACAGAACGCTACCCTTTGCCGCGAATTACGTACGAACACCGCTGCTACCTTGAATATTGATGCCTGAGTGCGTCTAAAATTGTAGAAAAGCATCTATCCGTTGTGTATACACAACATTGATGCATAACCGTATTGCTCTCTTCCGGGCTGAACGAGGTCTTTCGCGTAAAGACCTCGCTGAAGCCGTAAAGGTTAACCCCCAGACGATCGGCTATCTGGAACGCGGCGATTACAAACCCAGTCTGGAACTCGCGATGAAGATCTGTGCGGTTCTGAAAGCAGAGGTCGAAATGGTTTTCTCTCTGACGCCATTTGATTCACTTGTCGAACAGATGCGCGCGCGCATGGAGGCTGGAAAACAGTGACATTCTCTCCTCGCCCCACTGATAAATTTTTCAGCGTCATGGACAATGTAGCCAATATCATTGGACGTCCTGTTTTCTGGCTTGGGGGACTGTTTCCAGACGGGACACCCGTGTCACCTACAAGCACAATTCCCCTCTGGAAACCTGTCACAATTGCAGTCTGCGCGACCATACTTTTTCCAAGCGCAATATTCCTGCTGAGCCCCGGCTGGATGATGTCAGTATTCTTCATCGGCGGAACGTTTCTTTTGAATATTTGCGCCCGGATAAAACTGCAGCATTCTTTATACAGACTGAGTTCTTGGGACAGGGATGAACGAGAGCAGCAAACCATCCTGATATGCCGGAACTCTGCCCTGATCGTCATGAGTGCTGGAGCTGTCGTGATGCCTCTGTTACTGGCTTTTACGCTCATTCATGACCAATTTCAGCTGAGTGAACTGAAAACGATCAGTCTTATTACTCAAGCCTTCCTCTGCCTGAATTATCTTGTGACCCTCGCGTCAGCGGCACAAATTGGCACACTGGCTTGGCTGGAACGCGATCAGCCATCATCACCGGATGCTGCCTGAAATTCAAAATTTTCTGTTTAGCTCGACACATAAAAAAGGCCGGCCTTCGTCCCCCGACGAATAGACCGGCCATATCAAGCAGACCCGAAGAGCGGTCAGGCTGCCTGAACTGTATCAACCTTTGGCTTACTGGCGCGCACTGGCGCAGCACTTGCTGCATGTGGCGTCAGGGTGCGCTGAACTGCATTCTGCCAGCCGTCCAGCATGATGCGGCGCTGTGCAGGATCCATACGCGGAGAGAACAGACGCTCCTGAGCCCAAGTTGCCGCAACTTCTTCCAGGCTACCCCAGAGACCAACATACAAACCGGCAAGGAAAGCAGCGCCAACGGCCGTGGTCTCGACGTTTACAGGGCGCTCCACATCAGCCTTGAGCATGCTGGCAAGGAACTGAGCAAACCAGTCGTTAGCTGCCATGCCGCCGTCAATACGCAACGTCTTGGCCCGCATCGCACCGTCCTGACGCATGGCATGAACAAGGTCATAGGTCTGATACGCAACAGACTCCAGCATCGCGCGGGCAATGTGTGCCTGCGTCGAACCCAGCGTGAGACCACAGATCATGCCACGTGCTTCAGGATCCCAATGTGGCGCGCCAAGTCCGACAAAAGCCGGCACCATGTAAACGCCATGGCTGTCCGGAATACGGGTTGCCATATCGTCGGTCTGTGAGGCATGCGTGATGAGTTGCAGACCATCACGCAGCCACTTGATACCGGCGCCTGCCACGAAGATGGACCCTTCGAGAGCATAGGTCGTCTTGTTGCCAATCCGGTAACCAATGGTCGTCAGCAGACGGTTATTAGACTGAATTGGCTTCTCGCCTGTGTTCAGGAGCATGAAGCAGCCCGTACCATAGGTCGCTTTCGCCATGCCTTCTTCAAAACAGGCCTGCCCGATCAGAGCAGCATGCTGGTCACCCGCCATACCACCGATCACGATGGATTCACCAAACAGGTCAGGCTCTGTTTTGCCAAACAGGCCGCTGTTATCCTGGACTTCAGGCAGAAGCGCACGAGGCACATTGAACAGGTTCAGCAGTTCATCATCCCACTGAAGGGTGTGAATGTTGAACAGTGAAGTACGGCAGGCATTCGTGATGTCGGTTGCATGGCGTTTGCCACCCGTCAGACGCCACAGAAGGAAGCTGTCGATCGTGCCCGCGGCCAGTTCCCCTGCTTCAGCACGCTTGCGGGCACCTGCAACGTTATCAAGAAGCCAGGCAATCTTGCTTGCTGAGAAATACGGGTCCAGCAGAAGGCCCGTCTTATCACGCACAATTTCTTCGGCGCCCTGCTCACGCAGGCGATTGCATTCCTGAGCCGTCCGGCGATCCTGCCAGACAAGCGCATTATGAATGGGCTTGCCGGTCTTGCGATCCCAGACCACGACTGTTTCGCGCTGGTTGGTAATGCCGATCGCAGCAATTCGCCCAACACCACCAGCCGTGGAAATCGCTTCACGCGCCGTCTCGAGAACGTCTTCCCAGATATCTTCCACATCATGCTCGACCCAACCCAGCTCAGGATAGTGCTGGGGGAATTCGCTACGTGAAATGGACACGGCGCGGGCATTGCTGTCGAAAACAATACTACGGGTCGATGTCGTGCCCTGATCGATCGCGAGAATGTAGTCTTTCTTTGCCATGCTACTTACTCCGGAAACGGACAGATCAAGAGACCTTGTCGATGACGGGACCTGTCGAGGCAGGTACGGAAGGGTTCGAAACGACGAGCACGGGCTCGGCTAGGTTTAGCGCTTCAGATGATGGCGCAGATGCTACCACAGAAATCCGAGGCATGAAGGGGCGAAGACCATACTGGTAAATCGCAGCACCAATCGGACCACCGACCATTGGCGCTGCAATTGGCACCCACCAGTAGTTGGACGGAGCCGGAATGGCAGCCTGCCCCCACCCTGCAAAGAAGCAGAACAGGCGTGGACCAAAGTCACGAGCCGGATTGATGGCCCAGGCTTCCAGATATCCGGCAGACGCACCGATGATTGCAACCAGAAGACCAATGATCAGCGCACCAGAATTCGCCTGCGGAGCCTGCGTGTTGTACTGGCAGGTTACGGCGAAAATACCGAACACCAGAACACCGGTCAGAACAGCCTCATCCCAGAAGGCATGAGCGACACTGATGAAATCGCCAGGATGCGTGAAGAACACGCCAGCAGAGCCGCCATCCAGTGCACGCGTCAGGCCATGCGCAGCATTGTAGTGGTCAATGACCGGCACATAGAGCGAGTACACCAGTGCCGCACCCGCCAGACCGCCCAGAACCTGAGCACCGATGTAGGGTACGACCTTCTTCCATGAGAACCCACGGAAGAGCGCAAGTGAGAGCGTCACAGCCGGGTTGGCGTGCGTGCCGCTGACTGCACCGGTGGCGTAAATCGCAACCGTAACGGACAGTCCCCAGACGATACAGACGCCCCAGTAGGCCGTCTTGTACGGGCTGGGGTCGTAAAGCGAATACATGGCAGCGACGCCATCTCCGAAGAGAATGATGATGGCGACAGCAAAGAACTCAGCAAGGAGTTCACCAAGGTAGCGTTTATTCTCTGACATGACCGGATGTCCGACATGAGAATTGAAGGAAAGATCAGGCGACGTCCTGCCGCCATGTTCCGGAGGTCTCGGAGTTGGCCGAACGTTCTGTTCCGGCGCGCTCCTCGATATAGGTCTGGAGTGCGGCTTTCTCGGCATCAGTCATGAACAGACCCAGCTTCGAGCGACGCCACAGCACGTCCTGCGCAGACCGTGCCCATTCGTTGTCGATCAGATAATCGACTTCGCGCGCACTCAGTGTCTTACCGAACCACTGCCCCATATCGGCTTCTGCCTGCGTAGCGATATCAAACGCCCGCAAACCGTAATTCCGCATGAGCCGCCAGGCTGTGTAAGGGGCCAGATGAGGCGCATACGCCTGGAGCTTCGCCACCTGACGGTCAAAATCGGCCGGAGCAAAATCCCCACCTGGCAATGACGTCTCAGCAGTCCAGGATGGACCGCCCAGCACAGGAAGATGTGGAACCAGCTTCTCAAGTGCATGCTCGGCCAGCTTGCGGAACGTCGTGATCTTGCCGCCGAAAACAGACAGGATCGGTGCACCAGACGCATCAACATCCAGCACATAGTCACGCGTTACAGCGGACGCATTGCCAGAGTTGTCGTCATAAAGCGGACGAACACCGGCATACGTCCAGACCACATCATCCGGGCTGACTGACTTCTGGAAATAGCGGCTGACGCTCTCGCAAAGATACTTGATTTCATCTGCCGAGATTTCAACTTTGCCAGGGTCCTGCTCCCAGGGAACGTCCGTCGTGCCGATGAGCGTGAAATCCTGCTCGTAGGGGATCGCGAACACAATCCGCTTGTCCGGATTTTGCAGGATATAAGCCTGCTTGCTCTCGAACAGGCGCGGCACCACAATGTGGCTTCCCTTGACGAGACGCACCTTGTTACGGCTCTGCACGCCAACACGATCCTGAAGAAGCTCTGCGACCCATGGTCCAGCTGCATTCACAATGGTCTTGGCCTGAACTGTCCGTTCTTCACCACTGTCGCGGTCAAGAAGCGTTGCGGTCCAGAGCTGCGCCCCACGCTCCGCTTTCACAAGTTTGGTGCGCGTGTTGATGGAGGCCCCCAGACGGGTGGCATCCATGGCATTGAGCACAACCAGACGGCTGTCCTGCACCCAGCCATCGGAATATTCGAACCCACGCACGTATTCGCTCTTGAGCGGGCGCCCTGTCACGTCCGTACGGAGGTTCACCGCGCGCGTTTTCGGCAACGTCATGGTCGTGCAGAGGTGGTCGTACAGGAACAGGCCTGTCCGTAGCAGCCAGGCAGGACGCAGCATCTTGGAGTGCGGCAGAACAAAACGCATCGGCCAGATGATGTGCGGCGCAATCTTTAACAGACGCTCACGCTCAATCAGGGCCTCGCGCACCAGCCGGAACTCGTAATATTCCAGATACCGCAGACCACCGTGGATCAGCTTGGTGCTGGCAGAAGATGTATGGCTTGCAAGGTCATCCTGCTCGACAAGGATGACCTTCGCACCACGGCCTGCGGCATCACGGGCAATGCCGCAGCCGTTGATGCCCCCACCAACCACAAGCACGTCATAAGGCGCGCTGTGCGGGCTTGAAGGCGAAACTTCACGAATCGATGACATAACAATCTCCTGCCACCACGCTCCAAAACGAGCATCTGATGTTCGTTTTCGCGCATATTGAACGATAAAGTAAAGAGGCTTCTTCGATTTATAACAGATAAGTGTTCTTTTTTTCGCGTACTACTGTGATGTTTGAGCGATATGTAGCGTCACATTTGCCGCGTCCAGAAGCGCTTGGAATGCGTCCGAGACGGGTCGATCGGTAATCAGATCATCAATATCTGCCAGTCCACCCACGCGCCCCATGGGCTGCCGACTGAATTTTGTATGATCTGCCAGCAGCAGAACACGGCGAGAATTTCGGATAATTGTGCGGGCACACTGAATTTCATTCAGGTCGAAATCCAGCAGTGTTCCGTCATCTGCGATACCGCTGATGCCGATGACGCCGAACTCTGTCCGAAAAGAATCCAAGGTCTCAATCGCAGCAGCGCCCAGAATTGCCCCATCTTTGGGCCGAAGCTCTCCTGCTGCGATCACGGTTCTAAAATCAGGTCTTCCGGAAATAAGAGACGCAACATGGAGGTTGTTAGTCACGACCCGCAGGTCACGATGCCCCCCCAGAGACCGGGCGAAAGCCTCGGTTGTCGTACCAATATTAATAAACAGGGACGAACGGTCAGGAATAAGAGACGCTGCGCAATGGCCGATCGCATCCTTGGCCTTCAGGTTCAGAATCTGCCGTTCATTGTAGGCGATATTTTCAATGGTGGAGTTCGGTGTTGCTCCACCATGATGGCGGGTCAGAAGCCCCTGCTCTGCCAGAAACCCAATGTCCCGCCGAATGGTTTGAACCGCCACATCGAACTGCTGTGCCATGTCCTCGTTCGACACATAGCCCTGACTGCGAACCAGTCGGATGATCTGTTCCTGACGAGGGTTGATCCTGATGGTGGGGTTGCTCATGCACACTGACCTGAAATGATTTCCAGGACAGTGTGACAACACGAACAAAAACGCGCAATCGCGAACTTTGTCAGCGACAGACCCCGTGACGCTTTTTAATCACCCCACCATCAAAGACATTTCAGATTTCGATATTCTGAAGAACCTTGAAGCCTTCAAAGACTGGCGGTCCCACGGTCAGCACTTTGCCTTGTCCGGCACCGGCACCGGCACCGGCATGAGCAGCGCGGAACTGCTCAGACTGTGTCCAACCAACAAAGGCCTCATAAGATTCCCAGACCGTATGAGACGCATAAAGAACATGATCTTCTTTGGCTGGTCCCTGCAGGAATTGAAAACTGACAAATCCTGGAACGGTCTTCAGCAAAACTTCCCGCTCCAGCCAGCGCTGCCGAAAAGCGTCTTCACTATCAGGCCGCACCTTGAAGCGGTTCATTGCAATATACATGGTATCTCTCTCTTGTTGATATCTTCCGGCATGACGAGATCATGCGGAACAACGAACGGACGCCCCGTGCTGCAATGTTGATGAATGCAGCCATCAGGAATCCCAAAAACGTCGTGGAGGAGTTCAGAAGTCAGGATGTCACGGGGGAGACCGTGTGACTGTATCCGCCCCTGATGCATAACGACGATACGATCGGCACAGGCCGCAGCCCAGTTCAGATCATGAAGAACCAGCAACACGCTTCCACCATGCGCCGCATGCATCTTTGCAATCTGAAGAATGAGGCGCTGCCGTGCCATATCCTGTGCGGACAAAGGTTCATCCAGCAACAGACAGCCGGGCGCGCCATTCCGCGCTGCAGCCTCAAGCTGCGCCAGCACCCGCGCAAGATGAACGCGCTGCCTTTCCCCCCCGGATAGCGTCATAATGTCGCGTTCCATGAACGATGACAGCCCGACGCGATCCAGCGTGTCCTGTGCAATCACAACACGCTCAGCCATCGGGCGGCCCTGCCCGGAAATAGCAGTCCCCATAAGAACCAGCTCCAGCGCCGTGAAGCGCGCGCGCATCGGACACTCCTGGGGCAAGAGCGCCCGGCGGCGAGAAAGTTCGCCTGCGGAAAGCGATCCAATTTTTGAGCCATCAAAGCGGATCTCACCGCCATGCAACGGCATCAAACCGCACGCGAGCTTCAGGAGCGTACTTTTGCCCGCGCCGTTAGGCCCCACCACAGCAACAATTTCTCCTGCCGCGAGCGCCAGATCAAGATTGTGAACAATCTCACGACCACCCGCTCTGGCTGAGGCGTTCTGAATTTCCAGTGTCATGATGGAATGTCCGCTCCATGAATGCGACTCAAGAGCCAGACAAAGACCGGGGTTCCGAGTGCTGCGGTAATTATACCAACAGGCAGTTCCGCAGGAGCCGCAACCAGTCTGGCAATCGTATCGGCCGCAGTGAGAAGAATAGCCCCAAGAAGAGCGCTCCCAGGCAGAACCAGACGGTGGTCTGGGCCGGTGACCAACCTCACAAGGTGAGGAACCACAACGCCAACAAACCCAATAGCGCCCACAAACGCGACTACCGGCCCGACGGATGCAGCCACCCCCAGCATTGCCAGCCGTTTCGTCCGCTCGACAGGATACCCCATCAAAGCAGCATCCGCCTCTCCAAGAAGCATGGCGTTCAGAGGAACAGCGAGACGTGTCGCAATCACGCCTGCAAGGAGAAGAAATGGCGAGAGTAGGCCAATACGTTCCCAACTTGCCCCTGAGAAACTCCCGAGAGTCCAGAACGTCAGATCCCGCAGCGCCGTATCATTGGCCCGAAAAATGAGAATACCCGTCAATGCGCCGGAAAAGGCTCCGAACGCGACGCCAGCCAACAGAACAGTCGTGACAGAGGTGATGCCAGCGCGGGTCGCAAAGACGTAAAGGAGGAGTGTGACGAGAAAGCTGCCCAGCATTCCGGCCAAAGGCACAGCCCAACCGTTTAGAAACCCTGACTGAGCCATATCAACGCCCAGTACGATGACGCATGAAGCAGCCAGAGCGGCCCCGGAGGACACGCCAATCAACCCCGGATCAGCCAATGGATTCCGAAAAAGCCCCTGCATCGTTGCGCCCGCGGCACCCAAAGCTGCACCAGCCATGGCGGCAAGAACAACACGTGGCGCACGAATATGCGCGATCACCATCCAGGCTAGATTTCTGGTTGCAACGTCAGGTGCATGCAGAAGCGTACCAATGCCTGCCCCGCTTGCACCAACCTCGACTGCGACCAGCATGACAAGAATTAACAGCGGCAGAAGCGATAGTAAGATCCAGCCCGCATGCACGCGCATTGCCCTCACGCAGGATGCTCCGCTTTCGCCATCAGACGTGCCAGATCCAGCGCCGCTTCGGGCGTTCTCGGACCAAATCCCAGAAGGCGCTCTCCTTCCATTTCCACAATGGCTTTTTTCTGTCCCGCTGGCGTCAAACTAAATCCGGGATCGCTCAAGAGAGCTTTGCGGATATCCTCGCCCCCTTGGTTCATTGTGAGAATGATATCGGGCTTAAGGGTCACAAGGGATTCTGTGTTCAGAAGCTTGTAGCCTTGCAGATCCGCCCCGACATTGACGCCTCCTGCAAGCCGGATAACGGCATCGGCAGCCGTGCCACGCCCCGCCGCGAGCGGACGGTTATTCGTCATTCGCATGATAAACAGGACGCGCGGTGACGCAGCATGTGTGTCGCGCCAGTCTTTAAGAGCAGAAAACTTCTGCTGAATATCCTGAGCAAGCTGCGTGCCCGCCTGCTCACGGTTCACAACTTTTGCCAGAAACTGCGTCCGGCCAATAATAGCGTCGGGCGAAGGCGTTGAATCGACAAACACAATGGGAATACCTGACGCCACCAACTGAGACATGGCATCGGCCGGGCCTGCTGCGTCCATCGCAAGAATGAGATCCGGTTTTACGGATAAAACCCCTTCCGAGGAGATGGCCCGCATATAGCCCAGAGACTTTTTATCTTTCAGTGCGGTTTCGGGCCAAGTCGAAGTCGTATCAACGGCGACAATTTGATCGGCTGCACCAAGACGATAAAGCGTCTCGGTAATCGTTCCCCCGATGCAGGCAATTCTGGAAGCGGCCCCCAGAACAACCTGACGACCGCGACTGTCCGTCACCGTCCGGGTTGCTGCATGCAGGCAGGACGGCATTAAAGCGCTGGCGCAGATCAGACCTAGAAAATTGCGGCGTTCCAAACCAAATCCATTCATCGCCCCTGCCCTTCTCGCATCAAAAAACATCTGTCGTCTGGAACCATGCAATCGAAAGTCATTCTCATTTAAAGGCTAGCTCTTTCATTCCGTCTGAACGAAAAATCACGCCCAGAACTCAAAGCGACCATCTGATCAATACAACTGGAGAAGCGCGCAAAGGCTTCCTCAGCCGCAGCAACACACATAGCCCGGTCCAGTTCTGCGTTATCGATTGCCGCTTTGAACATTTTCCACGATAAGCCCCGCCCTTCTGGGGCTGGTGCCAAATGACGAGCTCCAAAACTTTCTGTCAGGCCTAGAGCCATCGCCATCTTGGACAGAATATTCGCCCCAAGCTTCGATCCTTCCGCGACATATAACCAACCTACGGCAACCGAAGGATTGAGCGGAATCACATTCCCACGATGCGCCATCGGGGCAGTAAGACCAAGATCTCTCATGTCAGCTTCCACCCAGGGAAAGCGGTTACGCGCCTTAAGATCAGGGAGAAGATTTCGCAATATTTCGTTTTCGTAAATATTTGTCATATCTCGCAGGAAAACATACTGAGACAAAAGAAAGATCCGATATCCATCCAGACTGGAAAAAATTCCCATGGACATGATCTTATGATCGGTCCGGTCATGAATGGATTTTGTCTTTTCCCGGAGTGCCAGGGACAGCGTATTGTCGGTGAAAAACGCGCTCATATCCGCCATTTCTCCTTTTGATCTCAGCCGGAATGAATACCTGAATCGTTTGCTCGCCTTCTCGAAGAAAAGAGTCGACGCGGCCTGTGTGGCATATTCATCCGGCACCTTCAATGAAAATGAGAATCAATATCATTTAGATTGACGCTATAAAAATCCCTCGCCATTAGATGCGACCGGTTCTCATTTAAGGGTGATGGTTTCCATGAGCAGACATAGCGTTCGTCCAACACGTTTTCTGCGGCAGCCCATGCTGGCGACCTCCGCGCTGGTCTGTATTTTTGCATCGTTACCGTCTGCTCAGGCACAGTCCGGCACCGGCTTGGAGTATGTCGGAGATGCAAAAACAGACAGCATACCACCGCACGCCGGAGCGGCGCCTACAGTTCAGCTCAAGCCGCTCCATGTTCGAGGGCAGGCCGTTGCAGACATCATTGGGTCAATGAAAGGTGACCCGGATGCGGACTATAGTGCCGTCGGGAAACCGCGTGTCATGACTCTGACAACAACGCTTAAAACACTTCAGTCCCGCATGATTGACAGCATTTCAGACTATGCTCGTCGCGTGGACGCGGGAGTGAATTACAACAATAACAATCTCAGCATTAATATGCGTGGGCTGGATCAGAACCGCATTCTCACCACCATAGACGGCATTCGAACAATCTGGGCGAATGACGGCGCACGTGGTGTCAGTGGTGGTGTTTCATCCTACGATTTCAATTCTCTTGGCTCGATCGACATTGTCAAAAACGCGAACTCCGGCTTTTTCGGAACAGGTGCGCTCGGCGGTGTTGTTTCACTCAAAACGCTGGACCCGGAAGACCTTCTGACAGGCAACAAAGCTTATGGCGGCCTGACCAAGCTGACATACGATGGCTCCAGCGAAAGTGGATACCTCAACCAGGCTCTTGCCGGACGTTATCATAACACAATGATCCTGGTTCAGGGCGGCTATCAGACCGGCAGCCAAACCGGAAATATGGGGGGCACAGGCGGCGTTGGGTCCACACGATCAGACAAAGACCCAGCCTCCTACACACAAGGAAACTTCCTGGGTAAAATTCATCAATACGTGGAAGGCGGTCATCGCTTCGGCTTAACGGGTGAAGTGTTTGATCGGAATTACAACGAAAATACTCTGAGCAGTATCAGCTCAACTTACAGCCGCTATCACACACTGGAAGAAAGCAAGCGCACGCGCGTTTCCGGTAGCTACGATTATAAGTCTGAGAAGCCCACAGCCTTTATCAGCGAAGCGCATCTCATTGCTTACTGGCAAAAAGTTAATTCAATCACAGACACAGCCGCCACTCGACTGACAGCTCCCATTGGGGAGTATGACAGGAACAGCAATCTCGCTGTTCAGTCATACGGAACAACCAGCTCCATCACGTCAAATATTTTCACTGGCCCATTCCATCACGTCATTACCCTTGGCGGAGAAGCCTATATTACAGACACCAGGCAATATGCTGCGGGTCTCGATAATTGCAGCGCACGGATCTATTCGTGCAGTTTCTTGCATGTAAACCAGTCCGATATGCCTGATGTTCATGGCACAGATCTTGGAGCGATAGTGCAGGACCGAATTGGTTTCGGGAAAATGGAATGGCTCCATGTTACGCCAGGATTCCGCTTCGATCACTACAGACGCAGCCCACAATACACTGCAAGCTATGCTAGAAATGCCGCTTATGAAGGTACACCGGACGGGGCCAGCGGCTCGCATTATTCTCCGAAAGTTCTGGTCGAAGCCCGGGTTCTGAAAAACCTTACGCTTTACGGACAATACTCACAGGCTTTCCGTGCGCCCTCCGCAACAGAAATGTACCTGACCTATGGTGGCACAGGCAGCTATGTCTCGATCGGGAACCAGAACCTCAAACCCGAGACCAGTCGTGGCTGGGAAGTCGGGGCGCGATATGGAGATTCCAAACGCGGCGCAACAATTTCATTCTTCGATAATTACTACCACAATTTCATCGATACGATCACGACAACAGCGGCAGCCGCCGGCATCGGCGGATACTACCCATTTGGTGTTTTCGAATACGTCAACCGCCAGCATGTCCGTATCTACGGCGTAGAAGCACGCGCTAACTGGACTTTCGCCAATTACTGGCAGGTATGGACGTCCCTTGCCTATTCTGATGGCCAGGATACCGATGAACATGTTCACCTGAACTCGGTTGCACCATTCCGCGGAATTGTGGGCGTTGCCTATAACCGAGAGCACTGGGGCGCGAATTTCTCCACAACATTCGCGGCTGCACGCAACAAGGTGCAGAACATGGCGTCTAATGTGAACAAGACACCAGGCTATGCACTCTTCGATTTAACAGGCTGGTACTCGCCAAAATTCTTCCCGAACCTGCGCGTGCAGGCTGGCATGTATAATATGTTCAACAAACGTTACTATAATGCATTGGACGTACCTGACAGCATCAGCGTCCCCAAGTCCTATTACACGCAGCCTGGCCGCAGCTTTAAAGTGACGACGCTCATCAATTTCTAAGCGTCAGAAACCCGACCTGAAAGACCGTGACCCACGCCAGAATACGTCACGGTGTTTCAAAAAAAACCAAGCGTCTCGCACCCGAAGCCAGCTTTCACTGTTCGCAGCACCTTGCGATTGGAAAGTTGGATTTCAGTCAATGTGCCATCACCTTCATTCGCCACAAGCACTGTTGTGCCATCGGGCCTAAAGGCCGCATCCATCGGTTTCCGACCAACAGGAACGGGGTACTGGTCCCATTGAGGAAGGCTGATCAATGTTACAATCGGTTCAAAGTCTCCAATCACAAGAAGCCATTTTCCATCGGGGCTAACCCGCACGATCTGTGCACTTTTATGATGATGCTTCAGTTCAACTTCCTGACGCAGCTCTCCCCCATCGACATCCATTAGAAATAACGATGGATGCAAGGCATTGCTGACCACGAGAAATTTTTCATCTGGCAGATGATCAATACCAGCAGAGGGCGCAGGAAGAACAATCGTACGCCTGAAGCTATCATCGCCAATACGCAGAACGGTCAGTGTCGCATCTTCTTCGTTTTCCGTGACGATCAGCTTACGCTGCGGAAGAACAGTGAGCCTGTGTGCATTCCGGGAAAATGCCTGCAGAACACGTCTTACTCTCTTCGTCTCCGGATCTATCACCGCCACGGCAGCGCTTGCCTCACAGCAGACATACAGCAAACCATCTGGACCGAAACGCAACGTATGCGGAGATTCAAGAGGTGTCAGATCAATGTCTGAAAGTCTGGTTCTTGCATGCAAATCTATAACTGAAACGAAATGGTTTGGGGCAGGATTGTTGCCGTGAAAACCATTTCCGTAGGCTGGTACAAATGCAAGCCCATGACGATTATCTATGGCCAGTTCATGTGGCAGGCTCGGCATGCCGCCAATATGATCCAGCACTTCGAGCGTTATCGGGTCCAGGAAAAGAAGCTGTGCGCCCTTCTTGTCCACGACAATTAATCCGCTGCAATGACTGGAAGTCATAAACCGTCCTTGCTTTTACTTGTCTCAGGATGCTCCTGATACAGAACAATATAAAAAGCATTTGGTTTTAGATAGTCCGGCCGAAATGCTGTCACAAAAATGCCAGCGTCAATCAAAACCAGACCATACGTTTTACAAAGTGCACGTCAGGCAGCACTGAGATGCAATAAATTCTATATTATTTCAAAAAGCGGATGATCAGGCCGTCATCGCTATTGGCATATCTTTGGCAGAAATGTCTGCAATATGCAGTTTGACGCCCGCTCCTATCATCTTGTCCGCGACATTATCTGGCAGGCCAGAGTCCGTAATAACGGCATCAAAATCCGTCAGATTTGCCAGATGATTGAGCGCACTGATTCCGAATTTACGGCTATCCACCATCAGAACCCGTCGATCGGCCATGTTCATCAGCGCACTTTTGGCTTTGATGAGGTCTTCATCCTGATGGTAGGCCGAAAGTCCGTGAATAGCTGAGGTGGACATGAATAATGTGTTGATCCGAAGCGAGGTGACACTGCGTTCACACAAAACTCCGAGAAATGCATCAAAGGTTGGATTATATCGTCCACCCAGCGCAATCAGGCTGATATCACGAGAACGCCCAATCTTCGTGCTGATCCCCAGACTGTTCGTCACAACTGTAAGCTGACCGATTGCCGGCAGGCGTTCGGATAAAAAGCGCGATGTTGTTGAGTCATCCAAAGCGATCGTATCGCCTTCTTCGATCAAACCCGCAGCGATCGCTGTAATACCCAGCTTTTCCTGCACAGCCTGGCGAGCACGCAGCATGATGCTGCTTGCCGCCACAGCATTGGAGAGCGTCGTAACGCTTTCACCAACTTTACGGATCAGGCCCTGCGTTGCAAGCGCGTGGAGGTCACGATTCATGGCTGCGCGGGTCATAGTGAACTGAACCAGCAAATCCTGGATCAGAACACAGCCATGCGCCGTGACATAGTCCAGAACAGCCTGACGCCGCGCGGACAGAGCCCGGCTTCCATGAAGGATATCGGGTATCATGCAGGTGCTCTTTCCTCGATCACACGATCAATCAGCTTTTCGAAGTCTGGAACTGACCAGCCTGCGCGCCCCACAAATACGCCATCCACATTTGGCTGGTTCACATAGCTACGGGCGTTATCCTGCGTGACACTTCCGCCATAGAGTAGCGGTACGCGATCACCGATATCCTTCCCGGCAATTTCACACAGAACGGCACGCAACCCCGCGTGAACTTTTGCCACACAGTCAGTGTCGGCCGCGCGCCCTCCTGCACCGATCGCCCAGATCGGTTCATAGGCAATCAGAATTTTCGGGAGATCTGCATGAGCCACATCATGCAATGCAATCTTGAGCTGTCGGGCGAGAGTTTCTGCCGTGACACCGAAATCGTATTCTTCAAAGCTTTCGCCAATGCACAGCAAAGGCCGCAAACCATGACGAAGTGCCGCAGACATCTTGCGACTAACAGTCCAGTCCGTTTCCGCGAAATGCTGACGACGTTCCGAATGGCCGATCAGGACGATATCTGCCCCGCACTCTTTCACCATGGCGGGAGAAATTTCACCTGTCCACGAACCGCTCTCTTCCCAATGCATGTTCTGCGCACCGACGAGCACGTCCGCCCCTTTCAGAACACTCGCAACAGCCTGCAGGGACGTAAATGGTGTGATGATGAAGGGCTTCACGCCATCCGGCGCTCGATAGGCCTTGAGCGCTTCTGCAGCAGCCAAGGCCTCGGCAGGTCCCTTGTTCATCTTCCAGTTCGTACCGATCCAGACTGTTTTGCGAGTCACCATTCATCTCCCGAAAGAAGGCAGCGACCATCGAATCTTGATCGCTAAACCTAAGTCATGTTTAGCGTTAAATCATAACACTCCAAAGACATGAAGTTCCGAAATGAATGATATTTTCAATTCAACTCTCCGTACCCGCTCTCCAAGAGGGCTCTAAAGGCAGGTACGAAGATACTGAAAACAGGACCTTTATTGCCCTTGTAAGTTTTTAAGCTGCCCGCTCCAGAAGAACACTCTCCGTCACCAGACTATCGGCATCCGCAGGACGAAGTGTGGCAATTCCTTTGCGGGCAAGGCCATCATGATAGAAATGCGTTGCCTCATTAGGAGAGAGATCCCCATCCGTGACGCGGCGCATGGCTTCAATCAGCAAAAGCGGGTCCGCAGCATCCACAATCTTGCGACCAAATAGCGCTGCACGAGCACCGCTGCTCTGGGCTTGATGAATCAGCTCCAGACAATCGCGCGTCGTACCACTTCCGCCGCCCATAATTCCGACGATAACGCTCGGGTCATATTCACATAGCTCCGCAAAAGCCTCGCTGCCATTGAACGGCACTTTCAGGAAGACAGGCTTCTCTTCCTTACGAAGACCAGCAAGTGCACGGGTAACCATATCATTCAGGAACACCCCGAAATCTTCTGGCGCGATATTCCCTTCATTCGGATTGAAGACTTCGAGGAAGTAAGAGAACCCGTTGATTTTGGCTTCTTCGCGGAACCGTGCAAACTCTTCCAGAGCCAGCGTATCCTGATCAACGTCACCGTTAAATGTCATCGAATACAGGCCAAGGTTTGTCTGTGCCCGCTCCAAAGATGCAGAGCGGAACGGAACAGATTTTTGCGCGCGGTAGTGTCCACCACGCCCACGCCACAGGTCCGTCGTATCATTGGCACGGATCGCCTTCTGGATTTTCGTACCCTCGAACGCATCACGCTCCAGCAGATCTTCCAGAATGGAGACCGAGGTCAGCATGATGTCCACAATATCCTGCCGGATGATGGACTGGATTTCGGACAGATATTGCGGTCGCGTCCGGAACCGGGACTGCCCAGCCCGCGGATTACGGCGATTGCCCATCGCGCTGATGCCCGCTGCCATGTCTGAATCCTTGGCATCCGCAAGGATGAAATCATAACGCGTGTCTTTGCCAGCGCGCATGCGTGCAATTTTTTCTTCGTAGCGGTTCATGGCTCAAGCTTTCAGAGTTTCAAGGGGTTCAGATGACAGGGGAAATTGATCGCGGAGATTGTGGCGTTCCTGCCCTTCTCTCCAGGCATCCTGAGCCTGACGTGCGGCTTCCCGCTCATCCCAGCCCAGCGTTTCTCCAATGATGTTTGCAACCTCCTGCACGACTGCCGGCGTCATGGCGCCACTGAGTGCAATTGTCGTGCGACGGTAGAGAGCGTCCGACAGACGCCGAACCAGTTCATTTTCAGCAATGAACATCAGTTCACGACGCGTGTAGGACGGGAGCGTTCGCAGAGGAGCGTCTGCCGCCTCCTGACAAAATGCTGCGATCTTTCTGGCTAGCGTTCCGTACCGGTCGAGCAGCACGGACGCACGCGGGCGCGGCAGCCCAAAAGACGTCGCAAACCTGTCCAGATAGGCTGTGTGCTGATCTGCCTGCGGGAAACCACGGCCGCCGCCGATGGCCAATTCCTGTGTTGACGTGCTTCGCGGATGCCCCAGCAGCGCCAGTACACGATCCGCGACTTCTTCGCCTAGCCCACGGAAAGTCGTCCATTTTCCACCCACGAGGGACAGAACAGGCGTTGCACCCAGCCTGTCTTCATGAACGATGTGATCGCGACTGATCGCAGATGGATCGGCCGCATTGGTGGCGGGTAGCGGACGAACACCGCTATAACGGTAGGTGACCTGCTCGCTTCCGATATGGAAACCGGGGAACAAATCGGCCAGCATCCGCAGCATGTAATCCTGCTCTTCGTCCGTACAGACTGCCTTGTCTGGATCGTCGATCCGGATATCGGTAGAGCCAACCAGGACATGACCAAAAAACGGATATGCGAGACAGATCCGTCCATCCGGCGTCCCGAAATAGACCATCCGGCCCTTCAGTTCCCGGAGCAGGTCATCATGCTTCAACAGCAGATGAGACCCTTTTGTGCCGCCAATATATTTCGTTGGATGCCCCAGGATCGTATTGATCTGATCAATCCAGGCGCCACCCGCATTAACCAAAACACGCGCCTTTACCGTTTTCACTTCATCGGTGAGCACGTCTCGCAGGACGAGTTGTCCGCTTTGGAAAGTCTCTGGGACAACATAGGTTACGGCCTCACAGTTCGGAGCTGTTTCCAGCGCATCCTGCACGCATTCATATCCGAGGCGTTCAGGCTGCGTGATCGCAGCATCGTAATACTGCGCTGTTGCGACAACATCCTTCGCCATATGGGGCCATTCACGGCGCGTTTTCTGGCTGAGGCAGAGGGAATGTCGTGGCATGACGCGAGCACGGCGCCCTAGGAAATCGTAAATCTGAAGCCCGACTTCCAGAACCAGCGCGCCACGATCCGTCATTTTGCCGCCAAGGTTCAGGAAGCGACGAAATGATGTGACGATCCCTCCAAGCCATGTGCGGATCGGCAGAACAGTCGGCAGTGGCCGAACGAAATGCGGGGCATTTCGCAAGAGCAGATTTCGCTCCAACGTCGATTGCGCCACAAGCTTGAACTCGCCCGTTTCCAGATACTTGATACCACCATGGATCAAGCGGGATGGTGCGCAGGATGCCCCTGTACAGATGTCGCTTCGATCCAGAATGAGCGTCTTCACGCCCTGAAGAGCCAGTTCACGAAACAGGCCAGCGCCATTAATGCCAGCCCCGATAATGACGACATCAAATTCGGCATTATCCGGCACGGCTGAAAGTGTCTTCACGAATGCATTTCCTTCGCGATTTCGGCTGAGAGCGCATAATTCATGACGGGGCCCACTGGGGTTTCTGGGGCGCTACTGACTTCGCTACCGGCCTCATACAGACCGGACCAAAAAGGTTTCATCGCCAGCGTCAATGCGACGTATCGGCGATAAATGCCCTCATAGATCCGTGCGCGTGCGGGGTCCGGCTGATAGACATTCATAGGAATTTCCTGAGCAGCCACCGCCTCCTCAAGATCTCCATAAAGCCCAACAGCAACACTTGCCGTCAGAGCCGCGCCCAAGGCTCCAGCCTCCCGAACGCTGGAAATTTCGACGGGCATATTGAGAATATCCGCAAACATCTGCGCAATAGATGCTTGGCTACTACCCCCGCCTGACACACCAAGGCGATGCACAGCACCTGTCTGACGCAAGGTTTCAACATGCTCGCGATGGTTAAAGATTGTCCCTTCAATCATCGCCTGAAAAAGATCTGCTCGATCATGCCAGGACTGCACCCCGAACAGCGATGCACTTGCCGGTGCCTCATAAGGTGATCCGAAAAGAAACGGATGATACAGCGGGATCGGTCGTTCGCCGCGAGAACGCCCAAGCTTCGCCTCAACTTCCTTTGTGAGAACTTGAGCGGCCTCTTTTTCCTCTGGAAGAAGCATACGCGCGAGCCATTCCAGATTGCTGGACGACGCGGGCGAAATAGCCATGCAGTTCCACAACCCGCGACGATAGCCTGCGCGGCAGGACCAGCCATCACCTATGACAGGCCGACTGCGGAAAATTTCATTGATAGAAAAAGTGCCCGCCGTGATCGAAAGATCACCTGGCCGCGTGTAGCCTGATCCCACAGCGGCGGCTGTTACATCATGCAGCCCGACAGAAACCGGCGTTCCTTCCCGTAGGCCGGTCGCACGAGCAGCTTCTGCCGTGATCGTTCCACCCTGGTCACACGACAGTAGCATTTTGGGGAGCGCCCCGCGGATTTCACGCAGATCCAGCACATCAAGGATGCTGTCGCTGTAGCCCTGTGTGTAAAGATCCGTGAAAGATGTGCTGGCCTCTGTCAGATCTGTCGCAATTTCCCCTGTCAGACAAAGGCGGATCCAGTCCTTGGCAAAAAAGACAGTGCCAATGGCATGATAACGATCTGGTTGATGGCGCTTCATCCACGCCAGCAGGGTCGTGGCGGAATAGGGATAAGGACGCTGCCCCGCAATGGGGACGATCTTCTCCAATCGGCCTTCCTGCTTCCATTCGTCATGAATCTCCGTGGCCCGACTATCGAGCGACATGATCCCTCGACCCAACGGCTGCCTTGAGCGGTCAAGAACAAAAAGTCCGTCACCGTGTGCAGTCACCCCAACGCCAGCAATATCATCCCCGCTCAGCCCGGAAACGTCCAAGGCTTCCTGGACGGCTTCCACAACAGCCTGCCACGCTTCATGCATATCTCGCTCAACGTGACGCGGTTCGTCCATATGCTGGGGAACACGACGACGGCCGGTCCCTACAATTCCACCTGTCTTCGAGAAGATGACAGCCTTCGTCGTGGTAGAACCGCAATCGATCCCGATCGTGAAATCCTGGCGCATTTCGCCCTCCGGACACTCTTGCAATCGGCCTTAGCAAATCGCCCAACCGATAACACCATAAATGTTATTATCAGGTGATATAAGTGTTATCATGCTTCCGTCAATGTGATAAATATCACTTTTCCAGCGTCAAGAATCTTTGTGTGATAATTCCCGTGAAAAGCACACCGCAGAGCAGATCAGAACATTACAAATTTGGTCAGCGCTGGTATGTAGATGTCGCGATGCCATAATTGGCCTTACCCGATGACAAGGATCTTTTTGACAGATGACTGATGGTTCGGGCGTTCCAGCTACCTCCCCCGCCGTCCTTCTCAGCAAACGCAGGGACAACAGTGCCCGTCAGCAGCAGATCCTCGACGTCCTTCTAGAGACAGGAAGTGCCACAATCGAGAATCTGTCTGAGCGTTTTGACGTCAGCAGAATGACAATTCACCGTGACGCTCACGCGCTGGCCGCCCAAGGACTGATCGATAAGCTGCACGGCAGTATTGTGCTCAAGAATCGCGTCGTCACTCAGAAAACCGTCAATTTTCGAAAGTCACGCGCGCCCGATCTGAAAGAGTCGATCATTCAGCGGGCTATTTCGATGATTACGCCTGAGCAAATTCTTGTCCTGGACGATTCCACGACAGTCGCAGCTATGCTGCCCCTGCTGCCAGCGCTAGCCCCCTTGACCATCATCACAAATGCTGTGGGCGTTATTCAGGCACTTTCCCCCTACCCCAACCTGAAACTCATTTGCCTTGGCGGTGACTACAACCAGCCAAGAAATGCCTTTTTTGGTCTCGTGTGCGAACAGGCAGCAAAATCACTCCGCGCCAATACGATGTTTCTGTCCACGTCCATCATCCACAACGAAACGGCGTTTCAGAACGATCAGGACGTCGTGAAAGTCAAACAGGCGCTAATGCAGATTGCGGACCAGACCGTCCTTCTCGTTGACAGCACAAAGTTCCGCAAGGGTGGCCTTCACCGACTGGCCGCATTAAGCGATTTCGATGTTGTTCTGACAGACTCACAACTAAAGCCCGCCATTCGCAAGGCCCTCACGCACGACGGTATCAACGTCGAAATATGCGGCTGATAGCCTAACGCTCAGTGAGTAAAGCAACAAATAACAAACCCACGACGAATTATACAAAATATATCACGCAGAAGCTGATACAATCTTGATTGAAGTAGATACATAGCATCACATCGATGTTATATATAACATTGCGATAAGTATGCCACTCATCATGCTGATCAGTCCTGATCGAAGGATTTTCAGCATGATATACATCAGCCTTGCCCCTCTCTGGCAAAGGGTTCCAACAAACTCTTTGCCCAACAGTCTATTCATGAAATCCAGCCTTCCATATGCAGGAGGCTCCTTTTCATGACGCGGCTTCCGCAAACTCTTTCCAGCATCATTGCAGCATTGGGCGCATTGATGGCTGCTTTTCTGATTTACGAGGGTGGTCGCCTCATTGCCTTCGGTGGATCCTGGTTTTACGCCCTCTCCGGGATCGCTCTAGCCGTTTGCAGTTTTTACATGTTTCGCAGGAATATCCTGTCCACGTGGATCGCGCTGGGCCTTCTGGCCGCAACACTTCTATGGTCTATCAGTGAAGTCGGTTTTGCTTTCTGGCCGAGCTTCTCTCGGCTGATCGTGTTTCTTTTCGTGGCCCTCGTGGCCATCCTCATGGCCCCTTGGCTCAGTGGACCAGGAAGAAAATTTTTTACACGCACAACAACCGGTCTTGCCGCCAGCGGCCTCGGCGTTGTCATTCTTGCCTTCATCGCGGGCATGTTCCGCGTCCACCCAACCATTGCCCCCACCGATCCAACATCTTCACAAGAAACTGCAGCAGCTACGGCTCCTGATCAGACAGAACATGACTGGCCAGCATACGGGCGCACAACGTCCGGAACCCGCTACGCCAGCTTCACCCAGATCAATCGGGAAAATGTCAGCAAACTGAACGTTGCCTGGACATATCGTACCGGCGACATGGCCATCAATGGCGCGGAATTTCAGGGCACCCCCATCAAGATTGGAGACACTGTTTATATCTGCTCTCCACACAACATTGTCTCTGCCATTGACCCTGATACAGGCACCGAAAAATGGAAGTTTGACCCCCACGCCCAGACGAAGGTCTGGCAGCGCTGCCGTGGCGTTGGATACTGGCATGACAGCACCGCATCCGATGAAAATGCCCCCTGCGCGTCTCGCATTGTCCTGACAACCATTGACGCTCGTCTCATCACCATTGATGCCCGCACGGGCAAGGCCTGCGACAGCTTTGGCTCCAATGGCTCCGTTAATCTCCTGACCGGCCTAGGGCCTACTGCCCCCGGATCTTATTATCCAACAGCCGCGCCACTCGTCGCTGGCGATATTGTTGTTGTTGGGGGCCGCATCGCCGACAATGAACGCACTGGCGAGCCTTCAGGCGTCGTTCGCGGATATGACGTCCGCACAGGTGCACAAATCTGGGCCTGGGATGCCACCAATCCTCATCGTGGCACCACACCGCTGGCAGAAGGAGAAATCTACCCTGCCGAAACACCCAATCTATGGGGTACGGCAAGCTACGACCCGAAACTGGATCTTGTTTTCTTTCCACTTGGCAATCAGACGCCTGACTTCTGGGGCGGCGACCGAAGCAAAGCTTCGGATGAATATAATGACGCCTTCGTAGCCGTGGATGCAAAAACCGGCGTGGAACGCTGGCACTTTCGCACAGCAAACCACGATCTCGTAGATTATGACGCCACTGCCCAACCCATTCTTTATGATATTCCAGACGGCCACGGCGGCACACGCCCCGCAATCATTGCCATGACCAAACGCGGACAGATCTTTGTTCTGGATCGCCGCGATGGAACACCGATCCTTCCAGTAGAAATGCGCAAGGTCCCACAGGATGGAGCGCCAGCAGGGCAGTATCTCGCACCGGAACAACCCTACTCATCCGTATCCATTGGAGCCGAGCGCCTGAAAGCCAGCGACATGTGGGGCGGCACCATTTTCGATCAGCTTCTTTGCCGGGTGCAGTTCGCGTCCTATCGCTATGAAGGCGAGTTCACCCCCGTCAATGAGAAGCAGGCCAGCATCATTTATCCTGGCTATTACGGTGGCATTAACTGGGGCGGCGGCGCAGTGGACGAAAGCACCGGAACACTTCTCGTCAATGATATCCGCATGATTCAGTGGGCAAAATTCATCAAACAGGATGAAGCCCGCAGGATTGGCCTCAAGCCATCTGCTGAGGGTGAATATTCCGAACAGAAGGGCACACCATGGGGCGTCGTGCGCTCGATGTTCTTCTCCCCACTCGGCCTGCCCTGCGGCAAGCCACCTTACGGCACCATGAACGCCATTGACCTGCGAAGCGGCAAGGTAAAATGGAGCATGCCTCTCGGAACAATCCAGGACATGCCAATTCATGGTTTTGTGCCGGGTGTGCAGATTCCGCTTGGCATGCCCACAATGAGCGGTCCATTGGCAACCCGCACCGGCCTGGTATTCTTCGCAGGAACGCTCGACAATTATATCCGCGCGATCAATACGGATACTGGCGAGGTTGTCTGGAAAGCACGCCTTCCTGTCGCATCTCAGGCCGCTCCAATGAGCTACGTTTCGGACAAGACTGGCAAACAATACGTTGTTGTCACAGCAGGTGGCCTCACCCGCTCAGGCGTCAACAAGAATCGTGGCGATTATGTTATCGCCTATGCCCTCCCTTCAGAATAAGGCGGGGCAGATTGCGGGCCCAAGGCCCGCAATCTCTTCACGAAATCGCGAACACAATCCGCCCGAGAAATATCAAAGTTACAGTCTTGCGTGACAACCATGCAAAGCCCTGACACTCATTTCTCTACAGAAACCCTTATGGCTCTGTACCGTCCGTAGGTATTGGACCCAAAAGCGGTGCTTTATCGCCCGGTGAGGTATTTTCCAACAATACGTTTCAAAAAATAACACATCCTTCAGGAGTGAAATTAACGATATATTGACGAAAAACACAAACTCCGCGTACGACATCGTCAGATCTTCTTCGAGACACAGGAGATGCTGATATGTGCAGCATAACGTTAAACGACTTCCTGAGTGTCACGAGATGGACACCCGCGGACCTGGCAACCCAGATTGATCGCCCGCAGAGTGATGTGGAATGGTGGCTCGATCATCATGAACACATCCCTGAGCGACTAAAGCTCTGGATGCACCAGATTGTGGAAACCTTTCAGAAGAACCCTCCTCCAAAGGGTTACGCAATGGAGCGGTCTGAGGACTGCCTGTTCAATGAGGATCCGTCCATCACCGTTGTCTGCTCCGTCTGCCGCTTCGCATCGACCTGTCATTTCGCACGACGCCAGCGCAACTGAGTACTCAGTTGCGCCGCCGGCCCTGAGACACCTTTGCAGTGAACTGTGCCAGGCCGCCTTTAAGGGCAACCTCAAAAGCTGACAGGGTCTCCGGCCCAACATAATGCTCAATACCTTCAGCATCGATCCGGGCGTTTTCCTCACTAACCCCTAAGGCCAATAAAAACGCTTCCACAATTCCGTGCCGGTGACGCGCCTTGTGGGCCATCTGCTCACCTGTGTCCGTCAGAAAAACCCCACGGTAGGGCTTTTGCGTAACCAGCCCCTCCGCTGACAGACGCGCTAGCATTTTAGCCACCGTAGGCTGAGAAACGCCCAGACGCCCGGCGATATCCACCTGCCGCGCCTCCTGCCCCTCAGCCAGAAGATCAGAAATCAGTTCGACATAATCTTCCACCAGGACCTTTTGCCTGGCAGCCCGGTTTGCCCTGAACCCTTCTGAGTGGAGCTGCATATCCACCAGAGATTTTTGTCGTTTTTTCTTCTGTTCCATTCTCAAGATAACCACTCAGTCAATTATTCCCGCCGGAATAAAACATTCCTCCCATTAACTCCATAGGCCACCGACCTAGCCTTCTCGCAAAAAAATAAAGACAACGTTCATGAATATAGCATGTTGCATATTTTTCCGTTCCACGATTGAATAGCATTCTCATGTACAGCCAGCACTCCAACGCCCCCACTCAGAAGCCTCAGACCAAATCGGCTTGGCGTTTTTCGCGCCATGACGATGCGGAACGACCAAGCCTGCCTGAGGTCTTTTCGAGCGTTCGGGTGCCTGACGGAAGCACAACGTGGCTAAAGCGCTTTCTTGCTTTTGTAGGCCCTGGCTACATGGTTTCGGTTGGATATATGGACCCGGGGAACTGGGCGACCGATCTGCAAGGTGGCGCGCAATACGGATATACGCTGCTATGCGTCATCATGCTGTCCAACCTGATGGCTATCCTTCTACAAGCTCTGGCCGCGCGGCTGGGCATCGCTACAGGACGGGATCTGGCGCAGGCATGCCGCGATCATTTCAACCCTGCATTAAACATCGTCCTTTGGCTGGCCTGCGAACTGGCAATTATCGCATGCGATCTGGCTGAAGTGATCGGAACGGCCGTTGCGCTGCAACTGCTCTTCGGCCTGCCGCTTCTGGGCGGAGCACTCCTTTCCATTCTGGATGCCTTTGTGGTTCTGCTTCTGATGGGGCGCGGCTTCCGTTATCTGGAAGCATTCGTCATCGGCTTGTTGTCGATCATTGCCGTGTGTTTTGGTGTGCAGCTAGTTGCGGCCGCTCCCCCGGTTGCGGCAATCCTCAAGGGTCTTATTCCAGCGCCGGAAATCGTAACAACGCCGGGAATGCTTTACATCGCCATTGGCATCATTGGCGCTACGGTTATGCCGCATAACCTTTATCTGCATTCTTCCATCGTTCAGACACGCGCCTATGACCGGACGCCCGTGGGGCGTCGGGATGCCATTCGCTGGGCAACCTGGGATAGCACAATTGCCTTGATGCTCGCACTGTTCATCAATGCAGCCATTCTTATTGTAGCCGCGGCTGCCTTCCATGAAACAGGCCATCAGAACGTTGCCGAGATCGAAGACGCCTATCATCTTCTCTCCCCTATTCTTGGTCTTGGCATAGCTTCCACGCTTTTCGCACTGGCCCTGCTGGCAGCCGGAACAAACTCCACCGTTACCGGAACGCTGGCAGGCCAGATCATTATGGAAGGCTTTCTGCGCCTTCATATCCCACACTGGGCAAGACGACTGTTGACCCGCGGTTTGGCGATCATTCCCGTGGCCGTGGTGACTGTCCTCTATGGAAGCCATGGTGTGGGAGCCTTGTTGATGGCCAGTCAGGTCATCCTGTCCCTTCAGCTTCCTTTCGCAGTTATTCCCTTGGTGATGTTCGTTTCTGATCGTCGCAAAATGGGTGAATTCACCATCAGCCGCTTCATGACTACCCTCTCATGGATCGTCGCAGGTCTTATCCTCATCCTGAACTTCAAACTTCTGTACGACACTCTGGTGGGCTGAACGCCACCTCCTGACAAGATTGAAAACCAGCCATGGCAACAGCATTTTTGCGTTCTAAAATCGCTCCACGACATAGCAAATGCTATATTAAACAGCATATCGCAAAATCCAGAATTTCAGTTGCGCCTTTTCGGGTTGCAATCGCAGGAACAACACTCCTCACCGGCCTCCTGGGTGCGGATGTCTTTGCTGCTGATACATCACCATCGACCGCACATCAGAAGAAAGCCGCAAAAAAAACCGAGGAGCAACGCGCCCAGACTGAAGGAAAGTCCGCTGAGCACGTCACGGTCATGGGACATCTGGACCAGGCACGTGGACGCATTTTCCCCAGCCTTGGCGCAGTCTCTTACGGCATTGACCAGCGACAGATTCAGGCAACCCCTCAAGGGCAGAATGCTTCGTTCAGCCAGATCATGCTCAGAATGCCCGGCGTCGTGCAGGACAGCTACGGAGAAGTTCATGTCCGAGGCGAACATGGCGGCCTGACGTACCGGGTGAATGGCGTCCTGCTTCCGGAAGGTCTGAATGGTTTCGGACAGGAACTGGATACACGCATTATCCAGTCTGTTGACCTTCTGACCGGAACACTTCCCGCCCAGTTTGGCTTTCGGACGGCAGGGATTGTAGACGTTCACACAAAGAGCGGATCCACCCTGAAAAACAACCAGCTTTCACTCTATGGCGGCAGCTACAATACTTTTGCACCGTCCTTACAATTGGGCGGTTCAAAAGGGCGCTTCGAGTATTTTACAACGCTTTCGATGAACCGAAATAATATCGGTATCGAGAACCCAACAGCGTCCTTCCGGGCAACGCATGATACGACGCAGCAGGAAAAAGCATTTGGCTATTTTTCGTGGAAGCTGAATGACAACGACCGTATCTCGCTCCTGACAAGCGCATCTTACGCCGACTTTGAACTCCCTAATACGACGGGCCTGCAACCAATCTACCAGCTTGAAGGCACAGACTGGTCACACCCCTCCGTTCAATCACGCTTTCTGGACGACAGCCAGACAGAGCAGAATTATTACGCCGTGGTGTCATACCAACACAGCGCGGACAAACTGAACCTTCAGCTTTCACCGTATTTCCGTTACGGCCGCATCGATTATACGCCAGATCCAGCGCGGGACCTTATTTTTCAAGGGGTGGCCGAACATGAAGTGAACGACTTCACCACTGGAGGCGCGCAGTTTGATTTGTCGTACGACATCGCTCCGCACCATACTCTTCGAGCCGGTCTTCTGGGCCAATACACATCCGAGCGCCTCGATACCAACTCCCTTGCCTTCCCAGTGGGCGAAGACGGCCAACAGACATCGTCCACCCCGCTCCGCCTGATTGACAATACAGGCAACTGGTCCGTCGAGGCAGGCGCTTACGTACAGGATGAGTACCGCATTACACGGAAGCTCACCTTCAACTATGGCATCCGCTATGATCGGTTTGCCTCGTCTTTCGGAAATGAAGGGCAGCTCAGTCCTCGCGCTAATCTGGTGTGGAAGCCATTCCGAAGCACTACCTTACATATCGGCTATTCGCGGTTCTTTGCGCCGCCTTCTCCGCAATATGTCTATCCGTCCACCCTGGCGCGCTTTGCTGGCACCACCAATGCAGCAGCCAACCTGACAGATACGCCAACAAAGGTTGAAACATCCAACTACGTGGATGCTGGTATTCTGCAACACATTACGCCCGAGTTGCAGATTACAGTCGATGCCTACAGCAAGTGGGCACATAACCTCACAGATCTTGGGCAGTTCGGTCGCGCGGTTATTCTCGCTCCCTTCAGCTATCGCCGTGGCCACGTCTATGGCGCAGAGTTTGGAAGTTCCTGGAGACGAGGCCCCTGGTCGCTGTTTGGCAATTTCTCTTTCGTGAAAACGGCAGCACGCGAGATTAATTCAGCGGAATACCAGTTCGATCCGGAAGAACTGAGCTACATCCGCGCACATGCCATCCAACTTGACCATCAAGGACAATATACAGCCAGCGCAGGCGCGTCCTATTCCACCAAGCATCATCTGGCTTATGTAGATTTCCTGTATGGCTATGGACTGCGAAGTGGCTTTGCCAATCTGGAAAAACAGCCCCAGTACGACATTTTCAATATCGGGTATCAATATACGTTCACCCGCGTCCCACTGGGTCATGACCTCAAGGTCCGTGCCGATGTGGTTAACCTGTTCGACAAACGCTACCAGCTTCGAGACGGTAGCGGCGTTGGTATTTATCAGGCTCAGTACGGACAACGACGGGGCACATATTTCTCTATTGTGTCCGACTTCTAAAAACGTTCTTCCTCAGGCCCGCTCTGGGCCTGAGGAGAAAGACTTACGACGCAGAACAGGTTGACCGGCTTCCGGGCGCACAGCCCAGAGCATCAGGAATGCCCCATAAAGAATGGCGAACCCATCTACAGCCAATGCCGAAGCTTGCATGGAGGAAAATGGTGTCACCACAAATGCAGAGAGCGGCATCATCCATGTCAGAATCGCGGAAAATGCCAGAAGCACGCGAATAGCTTCTCGTTCCTTGAGCCAGAACGCTATCCCAATACACAGCAGAAAAATCGCAAAATAGAGACCCTGCACGATCGTCATCTGGCCGCTCGCGGGAAGCAAAGGCGCGACACACAACACAGCCGATACACCTGCTACGCATCCGAGCGAACACCCGATCGTCAGCGCGCATAGAATCCGTGTTGATCTCGTATCGTCCAGACGTCCGGTTCCACGCTCACGACGTCTGCGAGACACTACCCAGAGCTGGTTCCCGGCATAGAACATAAACGCGCCTCCAAGTCCGAGGAGAACGTACCCCCAGCGAACACCCTGTCCGCCAAAACTTCCAAAATGCAGAACGAAAAATGACGTCAGAACCGACTGGGCCCAAGTCTGATGGCCGGGCATATACTCTGTTGATACAAGCTTGCCGCTATAGGGATCTACGCCAGCAAATCCGCCACCGGCCCCACGTGCACCATATCGCGGATCACGTCCCGTTATTCTCAGAGCGAGGCGGCTACCATGACTGTTACTATAAGCCAGCGTTTCAGGAATAAATCCTGGCGCCTGCAAGGCAACAGTTCTGACAATCTGAGCCGGATCGAGAGGTATCCGAAAATCTTCTGACCCATTATGAGAATGCTGCCCGCGCCCGGAACCTAACGCAACATGCTGCACCTGAGGTTGTATCAGGAGCGCCTGTTCAGCCATGTAAATCTCGTCATGAAATGCGAAGACTACAGAAGTCAGCGCCATGATGATATGAAACGGCAGGGAAAAAAGGCCCAGCATACTGTGCATATCGAGCCACATTCTCTTGACGTTCTGACCAAGGCGAATTGCAAACAGGTTTTTGATCAGCCCAGGAATAACAACGAGCGTTCCTGAAATCAGAGCAACAGCATACAGCAGCGCAATGACACCCATGAAAAGCCGCCCGGCTTTATGAGGCATCGAAAGCCCGACCTGCTGATGCAGAACATTTATGAAATATGCAGCCTGAGATGGATCTTTACGCACCGTTACCGGAGAGCCGTCTGCTGCAAGTGCTGAGAAATTGGCAGAAGATGGGCCATGCATTCTTTCTGGCATTCCCCAGACCAGTGACGCAGGCTGAGACGCAGTCGGATGCAGAACAATCGTGTAATTGCGTCGTGCCTCAGGATGCGCAGAAAACGTCTTCTCCAGAAGTTCAGGCATTTTTCCCAGTGCAACGGGCGGCGGCAAGGCAACTGGTGCAGAGGCCCAATCCTGTAAGGGCCGCTCAAACATTGTTACTGATCCAGCATAAAATGCGACGAACAGAAAAAGCCCGCAGACAATTCCGACCCAACTATGGATCTCGCGATACATCCGGACGATATCAGAGCGGATTTTCACGATACCATACTCCGTACACCCATATAAATGGCCCAGAGCACCGCATTTGCCAGACCGAGCATACCCCAGGCACGCCAACCTGACTGAAATAGAAAACAGGTCCCAAGAATTCCTGTCCAGACTGGCACTATGAGCCACATCAGGAACTGCGAACCAACTGCACGAGGCTGCCCATCAACATGTGATATCAGCCCGAGAATACCCATCAGAGCACAAGAAAGCGTCAGCCCGAGAACAAGGCCTGCGCTCGCTTTTGTAAACCAGTTTCGGCTTGTCAGCCTTCCAGGAGCTGTTGTCATGACACTTTCTTTCGCCACACAGCAGCGGCCAGAGGCACTAAGGACCAGACAGTCATAAGAAGTGTCAGAAACTCACAAATTGCCGTTCCGCTTCCCTGGGTAGCCAGAAGAACAAGCAACGATATGCTGAGCATGACACATCCTGAAACCACACATCCCCGAAATGCCGGGCGTCGCGTGCACAGTTGCTGAGCAGGTGAGGCCATATAAAGCAGGATAGCTCCTCCCGCCGCCAAAACCATTGCAATCCCTGTCGTCATCATAACGTTCCCATCAGATTACCAACGGTATTCAAGACGGGCTGTCAGGTTACGGCCCTGTCCGTAATAGCAGGCCGAAACGGCGGTGCAGGTCGCGACAAAACGCTTGTTGGCAATGTTCCGGGCATTAAACGAAAAAGACAGACCTTTGTAACGCGGATGAGCCGTTGCGAAATCATATCGAAGGAACAGATCGAACAGCGTGTAATCTGGAATATGCAGTGTATTTGCAGTATCCCCGAAACTCGTGCCCGTATAACGGACCCCACCACCAAGGCCGACGCCAGCGAATGTGCCATGCTGAATGCGCTGATCCACAAAGAGCGATGCCATCCACTTGGGAGCCTGCCCAAGATAATTACCGACCTGTGATGCCGTGTTGGAGCGAGTGATCTTTGCTTCACTGCGGGTGCCGGTAAAGATTACGGACATATCCCACGGCAGGTTCGCCTTGCCTTCAAGTTCCAGCCCACGAACCCGGCCCTGTCCTGTCTGAACCAGGCACGTTGATGTGCCACAAAGCGTGCCATTCGGATCATAAGTGGTCATGTTGTTCTGAGTGATCTGGTAGCCACCAAAAGTGACGTAGATACTCTTCCCATACTGGTACCGAATGCCGCCTTCATACTGATCGCCTGTCGTCGGCTTGAAAGCTTTCCCTCCTAGCGACGTCGACGGGTCAGAAACTTGTGGCTGAAACGACTGAGCGTAGCTGAAATAAGGCACCAGACCGTTATCAAACATATAAACGGCACCTGCTCGCCAAGTGAACGCGTTGGAATTCGTGATATAACGAGACTTCGTAAGAACGTTCAGCGTGTCATCATGCGCCCAGTCCTGACGCCCACCAATCGTGACCCGAAGACGATCAAACTTGATCTGATCCTGGAAATAAATCCCGTTCTGACGACTTATCGTCGCCGTATAGATCTGTGGATTGAGGTTATCTGAATAGCCAGTACTTCCACGTGCTTGTGGATTAAAGATATTCAGAATGGGCAACACGTAAGATGATGCCACCAGATCACGACTATGACGCCAGTTCGTATAAAAATAGTCTGTGCCAACCAGGAGTAAATGCCTCACTGGCCCTGTGCGAACATGCCCTTCAAGTTGTGTATCGGTCGTGACACCTTGAGACTGGCCTCTGCCTTCCACGGCACGGCGATTAACTGTTTCGCCAGCAATACATCCTGCGACTGTTGCCGCGCATCTTGCTAGCGTATCGCCGGAAAGCACTGTCGCTCTGTAAAGCGTGTTCAGATAAGTATAGCGTGTATTATTTCGGACCGTTAGGAAACGGTTGAATTTATGCTCCAGAAATGAGCCCGCCAGAGCCTGATTGCGATCAAATGTATCCCAGTTCGGCTCACCAATATTCGCGTCATTTGCAATATGGCGGCCTTTGGATGCGTAAAGTGTGCCCGTTGCTGGCAGGAACTGGAACGTAGAGCCACCCTGATCACGCTGATACTGCGCCAGCAAAGTCCAAACCGTTTTGGGCGTGATTTTCCAGGTCAGACTTGGGGAAATGTAATATCGTCCCGTGCGAACCTGATTGACCTGAGTGTCACCATAGCGCGCAAGCCCAACAATCCGACCAGTCAATGCGCCATCATGGGTCAGTCGGCCGGAAACATCACCGGAAGCCTGCCCCTGCCAGTTAGAGAGGTTTGTAAAGCCGCTGCTTTGTAGAAAGAACTCGCCTTCACTTTTTTCTGTCGGACGCTTGGTGACAAGATTCACCACGCCTCCTGGTGCTGTCTGACCATACAAAGCACCGGAAGGCCCTTTCAGAACTTCAATCTGCTGAAGTGCGAACGGATCAAAGGACGTACGGGTCCACTGCCCGCCTGATGGCAGACGCAACCCATCCACAAAGTTATTGTTCGATGAAAACCCGCCTGCCCCAAACCCGCGCACGGACACTTCATCCACTCGACTGTCGATACCAGATGGCTCAGCCTGCACACCTGCCGTGTAAGCAAGAGCATCGGCGATGGTCGGAGACGCACGCAGTTCAATTTCTTCGCGACTGACGATGGAAATTGACTGAGGCGATTCAATAATGGGCGTACGGGTCTTTGTTGCGGAAGACGCATGAGACATGCCCGTCGCCGTCACAACAATGACTTCTGCCTTGGACTTTGATGGCTGCGACTGCCCGGTTTTCTGAAGTTGTTTCTGGCCCCTGGACGGAGCTTCATCCGAGACCGCGGACGCATCTGCTCCTACGGCAGCGGATGTCAGCCCCGCCAGCACAAGAGCAGAAAAAACAGTATATTTAACAACAGAAGAGGACATGCAGGCTCACCGAGAGAGGATCGGAACTGAAGCCCTCATATTTGCAATTGATAATTATTGTCAATTAGGAGTCATCAAGGGAATTGCATCAAAGAATGCCTACCCCGCAGGCAGGCAAACACACCTCCATAAATATCGATATTTTTCAGTGATATGTGGAAAAAAAATAAGCCGCCTAAGATCAGTGACTGGCGCGGAAAACATTCCATCCCGTATGCTGAACAAGACGCTCCAGAGCACGCGTTCCCAACAGTGAATTGCCCTGTGCATTCAAACCGGGTGACCATACCGCAACAGATGCCACGCCTGGAACAACAGCCAGAATACCGCCGCCAACGCCCGACTTCCCTGGCAGACCAACCCTGATCGCAAAAGATCCGGACCCGTCATAATGTCCGCACATCATCATCAGAGCGAGTACGGTCTGGGCATTTCGCGTGGAAATGACGCGCTCGCCCGTTCGGGGATTAATACCGCCCGTCATCAGATAGGTGCCCATTTCCGCAAGCTGCCTGCAACTCATGGTCAACGCACACTGATGAAAATAAAGGTCCAGCGTTTCATCAACGGGATTATGAATATTCCCGAATGTCCGCATGTAATTGGCCAGAGCCTTGTTGCGAAATCCAGTTTCTTCTTCCTGCCGCGCAACATCCCGGTCAATCAGAATGGTATCCGGATCTGAGCTCATGGGTTTCAGGAAGCCCAGAAGCTCATTCTGCGCACCATCCAGACCATACTGGGACGTCAGAATATCTGATACGACAATCGCCCCCGCATTGATGAACGGATTTCTCGGGATTCCGTTTTCACTTTCAAGCTGGATGATCGAATTGAACGCACTGCCTGACGGTTCCTGCCGCACGCGGCTCCAGAGCCCGGCGTCCACAGCATTAAGCGCGAGCGTCAGGCCAAAGACCTTTGAGACGCTCTGAATGGAAAAAGCTTCTTCAGCATCCCCCACAATGTGACTACCGCCTTCTGCGTCGATAATGGCCATTCCGAAACGGCCAAGATCGACGTTCGCCAAAGGCGGAATATAGTTTGCCACCTGCCCCCGGTCCGTCTCAGCACGCATTTCCTCTGCGATTTCCGTGATAATGGCGGTGAGTGAGGGCATAAGGGGTCATCTCCAGTTCAGGCGCTTGTAAGACCTTTCACAGAGTAGCCTATTGAAAAAAGGCCTTTTTTAAGAACAGGAGCCATGCATCTTACGCGCAGCTCTTCGTTCAGGGTGAAACAACACGATGACGAACAACCTCGCCCACAATCACAAGCGCGGGTGAAGAGACCTGCGCTTCGGCTGCCTGAGCCGCCATTGTTCCAAGTGTTCCCGTCAACACGCGCTGCCCCGGCTGGGTTCCCCGCTCCACGATAGCCGCAGGCCAATCTGATGGCAGGCCATTTTTTATCAGCCCCGCCATCAGGGCAGGTAACGTCGAAATCCCCATATAGATAACGACAGTCTGACGACGATCCGCCATATCGTCCCAAGGCAGATCGAGCACACCATCTGCCCTTGCATGCCCTGTCACAAACAGACAGGCCTGAGCACAATCCCGGTGAGTCAGTGGAATACCCGCATAGGACGCACATCCGCTGGCAGCGGTAATGCCCGGCACAACGCGAAAAGACACACCTGCGTCGACCAGAGATTCAATTTCCTCGCCGCCACGTCCAAAAATAAACGGATCGCCACCCTTCAGCCGCAGAACCCGTTGACCGGCTTTCGCATGACGGACCATCTCATTGTTGATTTCAGACTGAGGCATCGCATGGCGATTACGCTGCTTACCCACAAAAATCAGTTCGGCGTCACGTCGAACACGTTCGAGCAACACTTTAGGTAACAGATTATCGTAAAGCACCACGTCAGCATTCTGCATGAAATGCAGTGCCTTCAATGTGAGAAGATCCGGGTCTCCCGGCCCCGCCCCCACAAGCCAGACTTCCCCGGCTGCCCGCTGTGCTGACAAGAGCACATCAAGCACAGCATCCGCACGAGCTTCATCGCCTGCCAATGCAGCTTCTGCGCCCGCTCCATCCAGAAAATCTTCCCAGATCCGTTTCCGATCCTGAACTTCCGGATATTGGGCAGACACGCGCGCCCGGCGGGATTGCATGTAAGCTGCAAGTTGCCCGGTTCCGTGAGGCATCCAGCTTTCAATCTGTTCGCGCAGTCGGCGTGCCAAGACCGGTGCTCCGCCGGCTGTTGAAATTGCAACCCGCACCGCCCCACGCCGAACCTGCGCAGGCGTGATGAACGTGGAGGGTTCCGGATCATCAACAGCACAGACTGGAATGTTCAATGTATCAGCGAGAGCAGCGACCGTGCGATTGACGCTCCGATCGTCTGTCGCCGCATAAACCAGACGACATCCTGGCATGACAGTTTGTAAAATAGTGGAATCAACACGGCCACCTACATGCCGTACCAATCCCGCATCCACCCACTCCTGAACAACAGTATTCAGGGTTTCCGCAACAATCTCGATATGCGCGCCGTGATCAAGCAAAAGCCTGCCCTTGTTGACGGCAACTTCACCGCCACCAACCAGCAATACGCGTGCACCTTCCAGACGAAGGGAAATGGGAAACCAGCCTGTCTCAACCCCGGATGCGGGCATCTCTATATCCATGTGCGTTCAGAATAACAGTTCCAGAACGGAACGCTGCTCCTCTTCCCTACACGGCCACCCTGAACAGGCAAAGACAGGATAACCTCAGAAGAACGACAAACCGCTTTGGAGCCGCCCTCCTGTAAAGGTAACGGTCAGCGACGACCGTATCCACCCCCGCCGCCTACATAGGGTCCGCCTCGGCCCCCATGATGATGATGATGTCCCCGCCCGTGATCATACGGCCCGTAACACGCCATTAACGGTGCCGTCAGACCGAAAGCGAGCAGTAACATTGCAAAACGCTTCATGGATCAAACCTTTTCGAAAGACTGAACTGGCAAAGATTATACCCAAGCAATATGGCTGCTTTCCGGCGCAATGTCGGAACAAAATGCAACTCATCTTTTAAATGCCCGGTTACATTTCTGGCCCGCCCTGACAGGGAGTTACCATTTTAACCGTTTTCGCATATAATTTCCCATGAGTGCAGGACAACCGTTCCTCTGCGCTCGTGCCAGGAGTACGACATGATGGCTGAATTTATCGTTAAGGCGATCAAATCGATCCAGAACGGCATGGGCTTTCCAGTCCTTCTTGGAATTCTGGTCTTACTCGTGATTGCCGGATATCTGGTGCTTTACGCGCTGGTGATGTGACAGGACGCCTTCTCTCAA
Source organism: Gluconobacter sp. (assembly GCF_047723935.1). Classification (NCBI taxonomy): domain Bacteria; kingdom Pseudomonadati; phylum Pseudomonadota; class Alphaproteobacteria; order Acetobacterales; family Acetobacteraceae; genus Gluconobacter; species Gluconobacter sp. The sequence goes on along the minus strand of NZ_JBDOBO010000006.1, from coordinate 28,723 downwards.
AATCAGGCCTGACTTTGGCCTCAAATTCCCAATCGTCAGGACCCATTTTAATGACTACACACGAGATCAAGAAGCGTCTCGATTTTCTCCGTGAAGCCTCCAAGCTCAAAGATGTTCTCCGCCGCGCCTTCACTCTGGGTGGCCAGGCTGAAAGCACCGCAGAACACACCTGGGGTTTATGCCTTCTTGTTATGACCTTCGCTGACCACCTTGAAGGCATCGACCTACTGCGCCTTCTCAAAATTTGCATTCTCCATGATCTGGGCGAAGCGATCCATGGCGATATTCCCGCCATTTCCATTGAAGCTTCAAGCAATAAGTCCCAACAGGAACGCGAAGATCTCCTGACCGTCATGGCCCCTCTTCCGGACCACCTGAAAGAAGAGTTTCTTGAGCTCTGGGATGAGTACGAAAATGCCTCCAGCCCTGAAGCCAGGATGGCCAAGGCTTTCGACAAACTCGAAACAATTTCTCAGCATAATACCGGCATCAACCCGCCGGACTTCGACCATGAGTTCAATCTGACTTATGGACGCCGCTATACCGATCACTCGGCATTAACTCGCGCGATCCGGGATGTCATTGACAGCGAGACCATGCGGAACGCCGAGAAAGTCTGAACACAGGCTGATTGTTCCGGAGAATTTTGTTTCTCGACAAAAAGAAACAGTTTCCCCAAAAATACCCCACCATGGTTCTGCGTCAGGTAGTCCCAGACGCTCCTTCCAGCTCCAAAAACAAACGGGGCCCACAAACTCGCATTACAGGAGATCGGCAGGCCACTGCATGACCAGCCACCATTCTGGCATTCCTGCCGCTACGCGCCGCCGATTAACCCTCCAAAAGCTGACGTGCTGTGGTTTCAGCGCCGCTCTTTCCTGTAGCTCGGCTCTAGCGCAAGGCACCAATACGACGGGCGCAGTGTCCTCCAACGCATCTGGCAGCACAACATCTACCACGGAGCATATCGTCGTCACCGGCCACAAGCCGGAAGGAGCCGTTATTGGTGCGCCCAAACCACTCATGCAGATCAGCGCCGATGAGATTAAATCCTATGGCGTCGATACCGTAACGGATCTGTTGAAGACCATTTCCCCGGAAACACGCTCTGGTCGCGGTGCAACGGGAAATGCTCCGGTTATTCTTCTAAATGGCAAAAAAATTTCCGGCCTTCAGGAGGTTAATGACCTTCCCTTTGAAGCAATTGCACGTGTGGAAATTTTTACGGAAGAAGAAGCCCTCCGTTATGGCTACGCCGCAGACCAGCGCGTCGTCAACATCATCACCGTCAAACACTTCCGGTCCGTTCGTGCGCGCGCATATGGCGAAACATCCACGGATGGGGGAGGAGAAAATGGCGCTCTTTCCCTCAGCTTCACGCGCCTGCAAGACGAGCGTCGCATCAACCTCAGCGCTCGTTACACGGCCAGTTCATGGCTGAGAGACAGCCAACGCAGCGTGGCTCCCCCGGCGGCAAACTCACTCTATGCCACACAGGGCAATCTCAGTACGTCCGATGGCACCAGCCTGGATCCAGCCCTTGACGCACTCTCCGGACAGACCGTCACAACCGCAGGGAGCCCATCCTTGCCTTTCGGGCAGGCCGCAACACTGGACGATATTCTTCCCTACGCGAACAATCCGAATACCAGCACGAATGCCTCAGCCTATACGCTTCAGCCACGCAAACACGAATTGAACCTGAACGGGGTTTACGCTGATCGTATCACTGAAAATATCAGCTCGTCTCTCAATGTGAGCTTTGATCATCAGGATCAAATCAGTCTGCAGGGTCTACCCCATGGCGTACTCACGCTGCCCAGCGGAAGTTTCTATTCACCATTTACCCAGTCTGTTCAGCTCTTCCGCAGCTTTGGAAACATCGCCCCCCTTCAGCAAACGGCACATACCGAAACAGGACACGCCGGCCTTAATTTCAATGGGAACCTCGGTGACTGGAAGTGGAATGCCAAGGGCAGCTACGACTACACCCAAACAGTCACGAACAGCCAGACTGGGCTTTCGCTCACAACGGCCCAAGCAGCCCTGAATTCCAACGACCTTTCTTTCGACCCATGGACAACAGTTTCCCCAGCCTGGTTAGGCACGCGCCTCATCAATCACGGCCGCACCACAAGCCATCAGGGGCAGATCAGCGGGCTGCTTTCCGGTCCGGTTTTTACGCTTCCTGCTGGAGATGCCTCCACCAGCATTGCCGCCACGGGAACACTCAGCCAGCAAAACGCTGTATCCACCGTCAATAATGTGACATCTCGCGCGGCCATCAGCCGAGATATTGGTACAATTCGGATCAACGGCGACCTCCCAATCGCAAGCCGAAAGAACCACTTCCTGTCTTTTCTTGAAAAGCTGGATGCCAATGTAAACGGTGCAGTCAGCCAGGTGTCTCACTTCGGAACATTGGGAACCGTTGGTGGAGGCATCACATGGGCACCTGTCACATGGATCCAGCTTCCGCTCTCTATTACTGAACAGACAGAAGCACCCGCGGCCTCGTCCTTGGTGGCGCCCACAATCGAAACTCCGAACGTCACAACATACGATTACGTGCGTGGAGAGTCCGTTCAGGTCACGACTGTATCTGGCGGCAACCGCAATCTGCGGTCAGCTGATCGACATGAAATCAGCCTAGGTGCCATCCTCTCCCCTCCATTTCTGGACGGATCACGGCTGCACATCAATTACGTGCACGACAACACACACAATCCGGTTCTGTCTTTACCGACTGCCACCGCAGCCATTCAGGATGCTTTCCCGGATAACTACCAACGAGATGCTGACGGCGTTCTGGAACGTGTGGATTTAAGGCCAGTCAACGCCGACTATGAGAAACGGACAGAATGGAACACCACCTTCTCGCTTTCACGTCCTTTCGGAAATAAGCCTGACAAGGCGCATGGTAAAGGACGGTCAGGCAATACCACGCAGGGCCGTTATTACGTTGTCCTGACCCAGGTCTGGCGGTTGAACGATACCGTCCGATTACGATCAGGCCTCCCCGCTATAGACCTCCTAAACGGCGGAACGATAGGTGGCCTTGGCGGCAAACCCCGTCATGAAGTGGAACTTCAGGCAGGCGCGTATCGAAATGGTATTGGTATCCGGCTGGATGGTAAGTGGCAATCAGGCACATCAACTCTGGGCAGCACGTCCGCAGGCAGCCTGTATTTCAGCAGCCTCGCAACCCTGGATTTTTCGGCTTTCGTCACTTTGGGAGACGTCCCCCGCTGGAAACACAGCGACTGGGCTCAGAATTTTAGAATCATGTTGTCGCTGGATAATGTCTCGAACAACCGCATTCACGTTCATAACGGAACCGGCGCCACACCGGCTGGATACCAGCCTGCTTTCATGGACCCCATGGGTCGGACTATCGGGCTGTCTCTTCGCAAATCGCTCTGAGATTGCTCATCACGCCTTCTTGGCAGGACGGCGCTCAAGGGGCTGAGCAACCGTTGCCTTAGGCACAAACACGAAATGTGACCTCGCCTGTAATCGCTTGAGACACTTACAATTCTGCGAGTTTTTCGCTTGTCGCTCTCATTCCAAACCGCTTGTTGGGCACCCACCTGTAAAGCCGAATGCAACGTTTGGTCATAAAATGTGAGTTTAGATTTTCGCTTGAGACCCTATGTGTGAAGCGAACTTGTGACAACGATTTGACAGCCATGAAAGTTCCCTGCGCCTGATGCCGGCCGAAGAACCGCCTTTACAACTCCCGAAAGTGGCTGGTGTCCGACGCGTCATGAGCAATGTCGGCGTGCTGCTTGGAGGGCGTGTCATAAATGCCCCTCTGAGTCTCCTCCATATCTGGATGGCAACACATCTTCTCGGAAGTTATGGGTTTGGTCTTATCGCCATGATGTACGCTTTCGCGCGTACAATGGGTGATATGGTAGATTTCCAGTCCTGGCAGACTGTTCTGAAATACGGCCTCCGCCCCCTTACAGACGGAAACCGGACAGGATTTCAGCGCATCATCGCGTTCAGTTTTCTTCTAGACGGCCTTGGAGGCCTGCTCGGATTTATCGGTGGCCTTCTCATCAGCATTTTTGCGATGAAAATGCTTGGCTGGCCGCCTGAAATTCACCAGACGGGAATGATATTCTGCCTTTCGATTTTGTTCATGGCGTCAGCCACGCCCACAGGCCTTCTGCGCATCTTCAACCGATATGATCTGATTTCCATTCAGGGTGTCGTGGCCACCTTGGTTCGTGTCGTGGGTACTTTCCTCCTCGCCATAAAAGGGGCGTCAGTACCCGCACTGGCAGTCGTCTGGATGTTTGCTGAATTTACAGCCTGGGCGACACTCGGGTTTATGGCAGTTCGAGAACTGCTCCGCCGAGATCTGACGCGTGGCCTTACAAAAGAACTATGGAATTTAATCCCTGACCTGCTGAATGGGCATTTCTTCCGAACTCATTTGGGCATCCGGCGCTTTGCGCTATCCACGAATATCAACTCTGCCCTCGCCCTGGCCTTCGGGCACATAGGGACGCTTGTAGTAGGAGCCTTCGTCGGCCCCGCAGCAGCCGGATACTACCGGGTCGCCAGCCAGATTGCCGCAGGTATCGCCAAACCGGCCGCGCTGATTCAAACGACCGTCTATCCGGAAATGGCGCGCCTCTGGCGCGATCGAGCAACGACAAAACTTTATCGCCTGACCATTCAGGTCGCTCTTGCAGCAGGCGGGATCGGTACAGTTCTGCTTGCCCTAACCCTTCTGGCGGGCCGCCCCCTTCTGCAGTTCTATATCGGTCCGACAGGCGCAACACAGACAATGCCGGTCACACTCTGGCTCCTCGCGGCCGAAGTTGTTGCTGTCTGGGGCCTGCCGCTTGAGCCCCTCCTGTTCACAACAAACCGTTCAGGCGCTGCAACGTCGGCCCGCTTTCTGGACTTCCTGCTGTTTTTTCCGGGGCTTGTGCTCGTTGTCCGCAGATATGGTCTGGAGGGCGTAGGACCTATGACACTGTGCGGCGTCATGCTCCTGATAGGTCTTCAGCTTTTCCTGGTTCTTCGCACGCCTCCTCTGCGAACGGTTCCCCAGTCATGAAAGTCGTTTTTCCCCTGATTGCCCAAAGGCACCAGACCCTACATGCCCTACCAATCGCGCTGGAAATGTCGGCGCGATACCCAGAAGTCGCTGTTCATATTGCCTGCCTGACCGCAAGTCATCTCGAGCTCGCACGGTCCCTGGCTACGCTTTATCCAGAGTCACGCGTTCAGTTTGACCTGCTTCCGATTTCAGATGCACTTCGGCATCGGATTGAAGCACAGGGGCTACGAGTCCTTGACCGCCTCATGGGGCTGTTTTTCTCCCGGAAGTATTTCAAGGGCTTCGATGCCATTATCGTTCCCGAAGCGACCTCTCTTCAGCTTCGACACATGGGCGTTCGTACCCCCCGTATGATCTGGACGGGCCATGGGGCCGGAGATCGTGCCATCGGCTTTGCCAAGCATCTCAGAAAATTTGATTATCTTCTGGTTCCCGGCCGTAAAGTCGAAGAGCGGATGCTGGAAAAAGGTATCATCCGTCCCGGCTTCTATCACCGGGGTACGTATGCAAAATTTGATCTGGTTCGCCGGATGCATGCACGTCGGCCACCGCTTTTTAATAACGGTCGGCCGACAATCCTGTATAATCCGCATTTCGTGCAGCGTTTCTCGTCATGGCGCATGATGGGCAAGAAGCTGCTTGATTTTTTTGCAGCACAGGATCAGTACAACCTGATCTTTGCTCCTCATTTCCGGCTGTTTGACAACCACCGCCCGGAAGGAGAAGCCCTCAGACGAGAATATGCGGGTCTGTCCCATATGCTGATCGACCCAGGGAGCGAACGAAGTATCGACATGACCTATACCATGGGCGCAGATCTCTATCTCGGGGATGTCAGCAGTCAGGTGGCGGAATTCATGATACGACCGCGCCCCTGCCTGTTCCTGAATGCGCATGAAGCCGACTGGCAGGACAATCCGAATTATCAATCGTGGACGCTCGGCCCGGTGACGGATAATATTGCCAATCCTGAACAGGAAATCATGAAGGCGTTCGACACACACTCACGTTTTCTTGAGACCCAGCGCCAATATGTACTAGAGACATTCGAAACTTTGGGCGAACAGCCCACGGCGCCCGCCGCAGCGGACGCCATAGTTAACTTTCTACACAAGGCCGCCTGATGTCCGGCGATCCTAATGGAGCTAGTCTAGGTTTGACCGAGGACACCCAGAACCCAACTCTTCCCTCCGCTCCTACGCCGAGCCGCTCTGGCCTGACCAGACGGTACGGGGACTTCACGAGCTTTGCCGCAGCCCTGGACTATGCAGCCCAAGGCGAAAGTGGATTCAATATCTACTCCGGCCGCGGACAACTGCTCGAAGCCCTGCCGTACCGAACGCTCCGCGAACAGGCGATCTCCATGGCACAGCGCCTGCTCGGCCTCGGGCTGGCAGCGGGAGACCGGGTGGCTATCGTCGCAGAAAGCGATGGTGATTTTGCCCGCATCTTCTTCGGTTGCCAGTATGCGGGACTTGTTCCTGCTCCGCTGCCGCTTCCTGTCGCTTTTGGTGGACGTGAAGGATATGTTTCCACCCTCCGTGGCATGATCCAGAGCGCTGCAGCACGCGCTGTTGTGATTCCGGACGTAATCGGAAGCTGGACATCGGAGATCGTTGAGGGTCTGGATCTGGTTTTCGGCGGCTCCCCCGCTGACCTCTACCGTCATGCCGAAGCCAATATAGAGCTTCCGGAAATCAAATCCGAAAATCTGTCCTATCTCCAGTTTTCATCCGGCAGCACGCGTTTCCCAATGGGCGTTTCTGTCACTCAGGCAGCCGGAATGGCCAATGCACGCGCGATTGCCCGTGACGGCCTCAAGGTTTATCCGGCAGAAGATCCCCGCGATGATCGCTGCGTGTCATGGCTGCCACTCTACCATGACATGGGCCTGGTCGGGTTTTTCCTGACCCCCCTGACATGCCAGTTGACGGTTGATCTGCTGCCGACCCGCGAATTTGCACGTCGCCCCCATGTGTGGCTGGACCTGATTTCGCGCAATCGCGGCACGATCGCCTACAGCCCCTCCTTTGGCTACGAGCTATGTTCGCGTCGCAGTGGCCAGGCCGATCTGGACCTCTCCTGCTGGCGCATTGCGGGGATCGGCGGCGACATGATCCGCCACCATATCCTCGAAGGCTTTGCCGAGCGTTTTGAATCCAATGGATTTGATGCCCGCGCGTTCGTTGCCAGCTACGGTATGGCCGAAGCAACGCTGGCCATCAGCTTTGCACCGCTCAACACCGGCATTCAGACCGACACGATCGATCTGCGCACGCTGGAAAAAGACGGCCTCGCCAAGCCTTCCAATGATCCTTCTCACGCGCTCCGCACTTTTGTACTTTGCGGTGAAGCCCTTCCTGAGCACGAGATTGAAGTCCGTGACCCACTCGGTAACATTCAGCCTGAGCGCCACGTTGGCTGTGTTTTCGTCCGTGGACCGAGCCTCATGTGTGGCTATTTCCGCCGGCCGGAAGAGACAGAAGCGGTTCTCGATGCTGATGGGTGGCTGAACACTGGCGATCTGGGCTACCACCTGAACGGCCAGATTGTCGTAACAGGCCGCGCCAAGGACCTTATCATCATCAACGGCCGGAATATCTGGCCGCAGGATCTGGAATGGTCTGCCGAGAGCGAGATCAGCACACTCCGATCCCGCGATGTCGCAGTCTTTTCCTTGGAAACGGAAACAGGCGAGAATATCGTCGCACTTGTTCAGTGCCGTGCAACGGAAGAAGAAAATCGCAACACGCTCCGTGATGAAGTCACGAGCCTGTTCCGCCGTCAGCATGGTGTGGACGTGCAGGTTATTCTGGTTCCGCCCCGCACCCTTCCACAGACGTCTTCCGGCAAGCTGACGCGTGCCCGTGCCAAGACAATGCTTCTGTCAGGTCAGTTCGATCTGCAGACTGAGCCAACCAACTCCGCAGCCTGACGGACACACCTGACCGCTTTTCCTCTCCCTGCTCAGGGAGGGGGTGGCGAACAGACGTGCTTTGACGCATAAAGCGCTCACAAACTGCATAGTAAGACCGAGAGTTCAATTCCATGACTGACAGCGTCGCCGGCATCTCCGGAATGATCATAGAAAAGCTGCTTGCCAACCCGAAAGTGCCGCGGGACATCAATGGCAACAGCAAGATCGTCGAAGATCTGGCTTTTGACAGCCTCGCCGTCATGAACTTCGTCATGGAAATTGAAGATGAGCTGGACGTGTCTGTCCCGCTCGACAAGCTGGCAGATATCCGCACCATCAACGATCTGGCTGCTTGCCTTCATACGCTGAAGGCAAGCCACGCGTGATTGACATCTTTGCAAAACACGCCGCCCTCCGGGCAGCCTATAACGGATTGACGGCGGTTTCGCCACGCAACCCGTTCGAGGTCGTGATTGAACGCCCGCTCTCAGCCACGGTCGGTCTGATTGAGGGGCGCGAGACGCTTCTGTTCGGAACCAACAATTATCTGGGCCTCAGCCAGTCGGGACACGCAGCGGAAGCCGCGATTGAGACAGCCCGCACAATGGGCGTCGGCACAACGGGCTCCCGGATTGCCAATGGCACTTTCGGCCTGCATCGCAAGCTGGAAGAGCGCCTCGCTTCTTTCTTCGGCCGCAAGCACTGCATGGTGTTCTCTACGGGATATCAGGCCAACCTCGGCACGATTTCCGCGCTGGTCAACAAGGACGATGTGCTGCTTCTGGATGCAGACAGCCATGCCAGCATTTATGACGGTGCAAAACTGTCTGGTGCGCAGGTCATCCGTTTCCGCCACAATGATCCGGTCGATCTTGAGAAGCGCCTTGCACGCCTGAGCGATCATCCTGGCGCCAAGCTGATCATCGCAGAAGGCATCTATTCCATGACGGGGAACGTTGCCCCGCTGGACAAGTTTGTCGAAATCAAGAAGCGCCATGGTGCTTACCTGATGGCTGATGAAGCACATTCCTTTGGTGTGCTGGGTGAAAACGGTCGCGGCGTTGCGGAACTTCAGGGCTGTGAAGACGGCATCGACTTCGTGGTCGGGACGTTCTCAAAGTCGCTCGGGACAGTGGGCGGCTATTGTGTGACGGATAATGATGGCGTTGATCTGATGCGCCTCTGCTCTCGCCCGTATATGTTCACGGCCTCCCTCCCCCCGGAGATCATCGCGGCAACGCTGGCTGCTCTTGATGATATGGTTGCGCATCCAGAACTTCGCACCCGCCTTCAGGACAATGCTGCACGTCTTCATGCCGGGTTGAAGGCCGCAGGCCTCCAGACAGGCGAGCATGTTTCGCCGGTGGTTGCCGTAACGCTGGAAACGGTGCCTCAGGCTGTCGGGTTCTGGAATGCCCTTCTTGAGAACGGCGTTTATGTTAATCTGTCTCTTCCGCCCGCAACGCCTGACAACCGTCCGCTACTGCGCTGCTCGGTTATGGCCGCTCACAGCCCGGAAGAAATTGATCAGGCAACAGCTGTCTTCAAGCAGGTCGCCGAGCATTTTCGAGACTGAGTACAGCGTCGCTTAAAACGCAAAAAAGGGACTGTCTGGGACAGTCCCCTTTTTCTGTGGGCTTTATCCTGAAAAATAACGTCAGACAGCTCTGCGTAAGCGCTTCATACGCCAAAGCAACGCAGGCAAAGTTAGCAAGGGATGGCGACGCTCAAAATCAGAAAGGGCTAGATCCAGCCCTGTATGGCGCTGAATTTTCCATGCCAGATAAGACGCGCCATTTTCAAAAGTAAAAGCAGCCTTCACCAGTCGGGCGACATTTCGCGGTTTGCCTGACGTCCCAACAAGCGCCCACCGGCGAGCCGCTCGTTTGCGCAGGGTTGCCGATATTGTAGGTTCAAGCATCTGACCCGATGCAGCATAACCAAGATGCGCACGCGCCCATCCCAGTGTCAGCATGCTACTGAACCGCTTCTCTTGGCCTGCGAGCAGGCTGTTCCCGCGCCCTTTTTTCTCAACCCTCAATTCAGACGCATAGGTATGAGCAAAAAGTGTTTGCCAATACTCAAGGGCTGTCATGCGCGGAGCGCCCAGAAGAGCTGCCCAACAGGACGCCGTCGTCACACACCTTGCCAGCAGGTCCAGCAATACGTCCGCTGCGCGCTCATCCCGGACCCAGACCAGACGTACAGGCTGACAAAAACGTGCCCATAGTGTCGTATCGAGCGCGCCTAGAGACGTGCGGTCTTCAAACTGCTCCCGCGATAACACCGCAATCTTTGCCCGCAACGTGTGATGACCGTCCTTGAACTCCGCGTAGCGCACATTCGGGGGAAGAAGCAGGTTGCCCGTTCGGGCGACCATACTGCCGGTAAAATCCTTCGAGCTTTCTGTCACGATATAAAAATCGAGAATGCCTTCCGGGTCCGCTGCACGAAGCACTGACCCATAGAACAGAACACCCAGAGGTGGACGCGGGAACGCACGGGCCAAAGCATCCGCGAAAGCGACAGCCCCCTCATCAACAGGCGTCGTCAACTCTTTGATCAGGAGTTTTTCAAGGGCATCAGGCATGGAGGAAACGGAAGGCAGGCCCACGTTCAAGGCGAATACGTCCACTCTCTGAGGGCGTAAAAACTTCCCCGTCGAGGACAAAATCACTTCTGGTTTCAAGCATCATGTCATCTGTCCGACCGCTCACATAGTCTGGATGACGACGCAACCAGCGAGGCGCTCGCCCACACAGCAGCGCAGCAGTCGCGCGGGCAAGGTTTTCCGGATAAGCGCTGACGTCAAGATATCGAAGACCTTCCACATTCGGCTCCGCATCCCAGAAGGGCCAGATTCCGTGGGAAAGTCGTGACAGCCCCGTTGAAAGGAACATGAAGCTGTTCCCGTCATAAGCGTGGCCGGACGTTTCAACCCGTAAGGGCTCGCCCGCCAGCCAACTCTTGCGGCTTTTCCGGAACAACAGACTGACAACGGTGCTGAACAGCGTGAAACCCACGGCCAGATCATGCGGAGCAAACCGCACGACGGTTGGAGAATGCGCGGTACGGACAGCTCTCGCGTAGCCTGTACAGCCCCCGAACAATCCCAGAACCGGCTTACGGTCGGTATCGGGCCAAGACAGGCAGATAGGCGTGCGAGTACTTGATCGCATGGCAGCTCCCTGCTCCAGGCGATCAATGGCTTCCATTCCCCTCAACCCAAACCCGACATCACCCGCAATGAGGTTGGTGTTCCCCGAGGCAATGACAGCGATGTCCGGAAGACGATCAGCAGGGTATGCGCGGGCGATAGCTGTCAGCGCTGCGCTGATGGTTCCGTCTCCACCATCAATAGCGATGGTTCGGACTCCCTGCCTGCAAAGGTGATGAACATGCTCTGTCATTCCTTCACGGCTGTCTGATGGAACGAAATTCTCTCCGAGAAGCGCCTTGGCCTCCGTAGCGAATACGGAACCGCCGCGCCGGTTCTTGCGGCTGCGAGCATTATGAATAAGGGCAAATCGCACTATAGGGGGAATTCTTCGTTTTTGTTCGGAGCTATGCGGGCGGGTCTAGCACGGCTATGATGTTTCGGCCAGAATGCGAGCTTCCCCTTCCGGCAGAAAGACTGACAAGGCTTCATTTTCCCAATGCCCCATGATCTTCCCGCAGAAACGTCTTCTCAGCGGGAGACGTGCGCCGTCGTTCTGGCCCATCTTTCGGACCCCCACCTCCCCCCGCCTCCAGTGCGCTGGTGGGAGGCTCTGAACAAGCGGGCCCTGAGTCTCATTTCCTGGAAAAAACACCGCCAGCACGTTCATCTGGCGGCCACATGTGCGGCAATTGTACAGGACATCGCCAAGGCTGACGTGGATGCCGTTCTTGTCAGCGGAGACCTCACAAACTTTGGCACACCTGCGGAATTCACCCTGGCTGCCGAGTGGCTTGAAAAACTACCCGCGCCGGCACTTGTCATTCCAGGAAATCATGATTGCATGATCCGGCAGTCCCCAGAAAAGGGGATCCTGCAATGGGAAAAATGGTCCGCAGCGACTTACCCGTACGCGCGCATTCATAATGGGGTTGCCGTTGTCGGCGTGAATTCCGGCATTCCGACCCCACCTTTCATGGCTTATGGCCGAGTTGGCCACAGACAGCTCACCCGACTGGAGGCATTACTGAACCAGCTGGGCGATGCCGGGCTCTGTCGCGTCGTCATGATCCATCATCCGCCCCGTAGAGGGCTTGTGCCGTGGCGGAAGTCGTTGCTTGATCATCCCGCTCTGGCAAAGCTTCTACAGAGGACGGGCGCGGAAATCGTTCTGCACGGGCATTCCCATGATGCGACTCTGACTCATATTGCCGGAACCGACATACCGCTGCTTGGTGTCGCATCAGCGTCTCTGACGGATAAACGCGCCCATCGGCAGGCCTGCTGGAATCATCTGAGCATTCGGCCTCGAAAGAGCGGTTGGACGATTGACCTTGCCCGTCACCGGCCGGATGGAAGCATCACGGAACAGGCGTCCTGGTTCCGCCCTCAAGGCAATGCGACATGAAGCAGCGCGCTTCCATTCTGGACAGGTATCTGTTGTGGCAGATGATGCCACCGTTCGTCATTGCGCTGTTCGCCATGCTCGTGGCGCTTCTTCTGGAGCGCCTGCTCGTCCTGTTCGACTATCTGGCATCAGCAGGAAGCTCGCTGGCGACCTGTATCGCGCTGCTCACTGACCTCCTGCCTCATTATTTCGGGATTGCTCTCCCTGCGGCACTCTGCATCTCGGTCTTTCTCACCATTCACGGGATGAGTGATAACAACGAGATCGATGCCCTTCAGGCTGGTCGCGTATCGCTCCTGCGGATTAGCCGCCCCTTCATGATTGTAGGCCTGCTTTTGGGTGCTGTCAGCGTGTTGCTCTACGGCTATATCCAGCCCGTTGCGCGCTATGATTACCGGGCAGGCTTCTACTTTGCAGCCCATACCGGCTGGGCGCCCCATCTTCAGGCAGGAATGTTCGCATCCACGTCTGACACAGCAGTCATGACCGCAGACAGTGTTAGTCATGGCGGCACACACATGAAGCGTGTCTTCATCCGGGAAGTGAACAAGAAAGGCGTTGCCCACATCATTACGGCCCGCAGGGGCATGCTCACAATTTCGGACAAGACACGCAGCACGCAGATGGATCTCTGGGACGGCGAGATCGTCGATGATCCCTTTCCCGGCGCGACAGACCATAAACCAACGGTGACGCATTTCTCCCACGTCGTTCGGGTTATTGATCACCCGGCGAAAGAGACATCTTTCCGCTCCCGAGGAATTGACGAGCGGGAACTGACGCTCTTTGAACTCGCGCATGACCTGCGTTATGGCGTCCCCGGCATCGAATACCGGACGCTACGGGCAGAAATAGATTTCCGTATCGCCCACGCCCTTGCCATCCCGTTCATCCCACCTCTGGCTGTGGCGCTGGCCATTGGCTCACGACGCAGAAAGTCCGTATGGGGACTGATTGCCGTTTCCGGTATCCTTGTCGGCTTTGATCAGATGCTCATGTTTGGACATAGCCTGGCCGCAACTGGCCGCCTCCCTATCTGGCTTGCCATCTGGGTGCCTGAAGCGATCTTCTGCATTGGCTGTCCCGCCACTCTGCTGCGTCGGTCACGCGGCTCCTGGAAACGCCGCAAACTGGTTCGCCCCTCATGACCACCCACGCACCCCGATATGTTCTGTACCGCTATCTGAACCGCGCGCTGCTGGGGCGCTTCATGCTCTGCGGCGGCGTGCTGGTATCTTTGCTTGAGATTCTCGCTCTTCTTGAAAAAACAACGCCTATTCTCAACCGAAATCTGGGCTTCAAGGGCATCCTGACATTTGCGCTGCTGCATCTTCCCGCGCTCAGCGTCGAGATCATGCCTCTGGCATTCATGGTCGGAGCATTGTTCCTCCTGATGCAGATGACGCTGTCGTCAGAAATGTCGGCCCTGCGCGCCGCCGGACTTTCTACGATCAATCTCTACAAGCGCTTTCTGCCTGCCGTCCTGATTGTGGGTTTCACCGGGGCAGCCATGCAATACTGGCTTATTCCCCCTTGCGAAAATGCGCTTGCCACATGGTGGAACAAGACCGACCCTGACGCAACAAAACCCGACACGCCCGCAAAGCGCATTCTCTGGTTTCGCGCCGGGCCGACTCTGGTGCGCATCGGCCAGTATGCCAACGGTGGTGCTTTCCTTCGGGATGTCACCATTTATAACCGTGATCCTGGCGGCCTTCTAACAGGCACCGAGCACGCCGCAACCCTGACTTATGATGGCAAGAACTGGCACCCCACTGGAGCGCAGGACCTCACGCTGACGGACAATGGCGCTTTTGTAAAAATCACGGGTGGTGACAATAATTTTGCCATTCCGGCGACGCCATCAATGATTATGACGTTGTCGGAAGATAACGCCGCCGTGACCCCAAGTCAGATCAGGGCCATCCTCCACAAGGGTGCACCTGCCAGTCTTCCACGCGCCACGTACCGCATGGCGCTCTTCAGTGGCATTATTCTTCCGCTGCAGGTCGCAGTAATGCTTTTATTAGCGCTACCAGTGATCTATATCCCCCCTCGGGCAGGACTTCGAAACCCGCTTCCGGTCTATGTGCTGGCCGCGGGAATGGGCTTCGTGATCCTGCAGGGAATGATTTCCGCACTGGGCAATGCCGGAACGCTTGGTGCGCCGCTGGCCGCCTGCGCTGGCCCGCTTCTGGGTGCCCTTCTCGGGCTGACCTGGGTCCTAAGGATGGAGGAAAAATGAGCAAGTCCAAACCATGGCAGAACATGTCGTCCCTCCGGACGGGGCGCAGCTTCGACCTCGGAAAGATGTCGCTGCCCCAGTTGTGGATTGCCTACCTCACCTACCCGACCATTCTTCTGTATTTCGTACTGATCGTTGCAGCAGCTTTCGCAGCACTTCACTTCTCCCATAGCCTGCTGACAACGCTGATCCCCGTTCCGGTTGTGATCGTGGTGTATCCGCTGGCCTGGTACATGATCCATCGCTTCATCCTGCATGGACGCTGGCTGTATCGGAACCACTGGACCGCTTCGCTCTGGAAGCGGATCCATTTTGATCACCATCAGGACCCCCATCTACTGGATGTGCTGTTTGGATCACCCCTGAACACCGTCCCGACCATGGGCATCATCACCATGCCGATCGGATATCTGATCTGCGGCTGGAGCGGGGCATTCTGCGCCCTGTCCACAGCCCTCGTGATGACCTGCATCTATGAGTTTTTTCACTGTATCCAGCATCTGGCCTACAAGCCGCGCTGGAAGTGGGTTGCCCGGATCAAGCAACTTCATGTTCTTCATCATTTCCATGATGAAAATGGCAATTACGGGATTACAAACTACGTGCCAGACCGCTTTTTTGGCAGTTTCTACCGTGAAGCCCGTGACCGCGCACGCAGCCAGCACGTCTTCAATCTCGGTTACGATCTGGATGAAGCCAAGCGCTATCCCTGGGTCATGAACCTTACAGGCGCTCCGCCAAAAGATCGTCCTGATGGGGCACGCTCTTCCTCTGACAACAGCCGCACAGCGTGAGCCTTCCCGTTCTCGTACTCGCTGGTTCTCGTGACGGTGAGCGTGATGTTCTGGCACAACTTGGGAAGGTCTCGCACAAAGCGCTCCTTCCGGTCGGCGGCCAACCCATGCTGGGGCGCGTCCTGCGCGTGCTGGAGAGCATGCCTGCTCTCGGGCCGATTACGGTCAGCATCGAAGCTCCAGACCGTATTCGGGACATTTCCGGCGAGGCCCATGTTCTTCAATCGGCACCCTCTCCCAGCGAAAGCGTTGCGGAAGCTCTCACCAAGGTGGGGACGCCCTGCCTGGTGACAACGGCTGATCACGCGCTGCTGCGTCCAGAATGGATTTCGGAATTTCTTGGTAAAACGGCTGGATGTGATCTTGCCGTGGGCGTCGCTCTTCGGGAAACTGTAGAGCGAGACGTCCCGACCACGAAGCGCACCTATATTCGCCTCGCAGACATGAGCTTTTCCGGATGTAATCTCTTCTGGATGGGCACACCGCAAGCTGCAGAAGTGATCGAACTGTGGAAGCGGCTTCAGAAAGACCGCAAACGCCCCCTGAGAATGGCTCGAACACTGGGGTTCGGAACGCTTCTTCGGGCACTGACCGGCCGCCTGGATTCCACGGCTCTGTGTCGTCGGATCGAAGTTCTGACGGGCGCCAAAATACGTCTCGTGCCGCTTTCTGAAGGTCAGGCCGCCGTAGATGTCGATAAGCCTTCTGACCTGACACTCGCTGAACAGCTTCTGGCACAACGGTCTTCATGAAAATTGCTTACGTCATCAACTCGCTCGAATGCGGTGGCGCGCAGCTTCCCATTCCGGACATTGTCTCCGTTCTCCAGCAGCGAGGTGGCGAAGTCACAGTTTTCAGCCTCGAAAAGCGTGATGGCCTGGCCATTCCCGTTCTGGAAAGCCACGGCATTGAGGTTCGTGTGCGGTCCGGCGGCAACAAAGACCATTTGGCTGCCTGGCGCTGGTTGCGCGATGAAATGGAAGCGTTTCAGCCCGATCTGATCTGGACGTCCCTGACCAGAGCCACACTCCTTGGCCAGCGCGCAGCCAACAGGCTTGGTGTCCCAGCGGTTCACTGGCAGCATTCCGCCCAACTGAAATCCGCCAACCGTCTTCTGCTTCGGCTTTTATGCCGGAAAGCGAAACTGTGGATTGCGGACTCTCCAACGGTTGAAGATTTTGCCCGCAGAAGTCTGGGATTACGGAACCGCGTTCTCCCCTGGCCCATTTTCCGTGCCAATCCTCACAGCCCGAAGGCAAAAGCCTGGCGTAAGGGACAGACCGTCCGTATCGGCAGCCTTGGCCGACTGCATGCCGTCAAAGGGTATGATCTGCTTTTTGAAGCCCTGGATCTACTCCGCGACCACCCGGACCTGCCGCCCTACCGACTTTTCCTTGCAGGAGACGGTCCCGAAAAAGAAACACTTGAGCGGATTGCCAAGGAAAAAAAACTCCCGGTCGATTTTCTCGGGCATTGCGACAAGCCGTTCGAATTTCTGTCGACGCTGCATCTGTATGTTCAGCCGTCCCAGTGGGAGGGCATGTGTGTTGCCGCCCATGAGGCCATGGCCTGCGCGCTGCCCGTAATTGCCACGCCGGCCGGCGAAATCCCTCACACCATGGAAGACGGGCATTCCGGTCTTGTGGTCCCGTTCAACAATGCCCCGGTTCTGGCCAGTGCGATCGCTGAACTCATCATGACACCGGGAAAGCTCAAACCCATGGGGCGCCTCTCCCGAGAGCGTGTTCTGGAGCGGTTCGGCCCGACGGCGTTTCTGTGTCAGGGAAATGCCGTTCTAGACCGAATTCCTGGCTTCAACCCAGCCCCAGACGACGCTTCACATTCATAAGATCCCGACGTGGGCCAATTCCAACACGCTTGACGTCAACAAGCGTCACCTGCCCAGCGGCTGAGAGCGTGTGGAAACCGTCCGGAAAACGACGGCGCAGCACGGCAGGCGCATCCAGCACATCACTTGGCGTCACTTTCGGCAACCCACGCTCAAGCCCTTCAATCTTCAGCAGACGAATGCCACGGCCATAAGTGTCATGGCAGTCTTGCGTGGGAAGGAAGAGCTCTCCATCGACAACAACCGGAGTGCCACCTGGACGCGCTCCCGCACGGTCACTCAAAAACAGTCCAAGATGTGTCCACGGCCCCGTAAGACTGTCTGCTACGGAGATGTGCAGAGCGCTTTGTCGCTCGTCTCGCGTGCCTGCGGGCGTCCAGAACATCCACCAGCGCTCGGCATAATGGAACGGCGTGGCGTCAATTGCGGCCTCTCGGAAATCAAATGCTTCGACCTTTTCCCATTCCAACGGAAAAGCTTTGGCCCGATACAGGATCAGGCGGCCTGAAGCACTGGCCTCGGGCAGCATGTACGTCTCCCCGCCATGCTCAAAGACATACGGGTAGGACAGATGCCAGTCCTCACGCAGGACAGGCTGTTGCTGAATCAGCTTTCCCGTCCGGTCATAGACCAGAACATCAATGGTGCCTTTGGGGGCACGATAGTTGAAGGCTTCCGCAAAAACATGCAGCTTTCCGTCTCGCCAGAGACCAAAAGGATCTGCCAGAAAACGATGATCTCCGATATCCGGCAGGGTCGTCACCTCAAACCCGTTGAGACTACCCGCTCGGATCAGGTCCGCCAGAGGAGCGTGGATAATGGCGCAACGCCAGTGGTCCGTGCGTAGAAACGGCATGCCGACTCTCCTTGAAAAACGCGAACAGGGGCAGACGTAAAGCGCAGATCCGGGCAATATGGAACCATGAGTTCGGTCCTTTCCGAGATCCCGCCTGGTTTCCCTGAACGACAGTTTGCCATCCGGCGTGCTGTTTTGGGGCTATGTCGCGCCATGGGCTGGGCAGCAATTAACGAATTTGCTCTTCCCTCGGCCGGGCGTCGCGCAGACGTGATGGCCCTCCTGCCGGATCACAGCCTGTCCTGCATTGAGATCAAATCCGGACTCCGCGATTTCCAGACAGATCAGAAATGGCCGGATTACCGGAACTGGTCGGACAGGCTGTACTTTGCGGTGGATGATGGCTTTCCGCTAGAAGTTCTGCCTCCGGACGTTGGCATTATCACTGTCAGTCTCAGCATGGTGCCCAGTAGCCTCTTCCACAGTGTGGTAGCTGAATGCGCCATCATTCGTGATCCCGCAGAACACCGGATCGCACCGGCACGTAGGCGGACAATTCTGCACCTGTTTGCCACCACGGCCGCCAGTCGCCTCATGTCTCTTGAGGATCCGGCCATCACAGCCTCCCTGCGCGCAGCACGCCGCACAGAATAGGATATGTCCATGAGTTTTGACCCTATTGCCGTCCGTCTTGAAGCCGCCCGCAGTGTCGTCCGGGATGCAGCGGCGCTCGCCCTTTCCATGCGCCCTCAGCCTGGGGGCCCGACTGGCACTCTCAAAGGCCGTCAGGACTATCTGACGGAAGCAGACGGAGCTGTTGAAGCCCTCGTCAGCCGTCGGATTCAGGAACTCTTCCCGGAAGATGGTTTTCAAGGCGAAGAAGGCGGCCTGACACGTGAGGGGCAGTTCCGTTGGGTCGTGGACCCGATTGATGGAACCTCCAATTTTGCACGCGGGCGAGACCGGTGGTGCGTGTCGCTGGGTCTGCTTGAGGGCAATGTGCCCGTTGCTGGCGTTATTGAGGCTCCAGCCCTCAATGAAGTGTTTACTGCTCAGAAAGGCAAAGGCGCCTTCCTAAACGGAAAACCCATCAAAGCCTCCCCTATCAGCAACCCGCAGGAGGCCATGATTGAGATGGGATGGTCCTGCCGGGTGTCGACCGAACTGTTTGGTGAAAAAATCGGCGCAATCATGTCTCTGGGCGCCATGCCGCGTTCAGGTGGGTCTGGGGCCCTGGCGCTGGCGGACGTCGCATGTGGTCGCAGCGATGGTTACCTTGAAATCGTGATCCAGCTTTGGGATGTCGCCGCAGCACTGATCATTCTGAAAGAAGCTGGCGCTACTGTCTCTCCTTTCCTTCAGACAGGCGGTCTGACAGGAGGCGCCACTATTCTCGCGGCTGCTCCCGGTATCGCCCAAACCCTGTCAAACGCCGTGAAGGTGGAAATCTGACACGACCTGCCGCCCCCGCACTCGTGATTTGGCCTTATTTCACGCATAGTGCGGGGTAGATCTATTTTTGCCGCTAGCAGAAGGTAAGTTTTATGACCCTGTCCGGTCTCCTGCGTTCGACCGTTCTTGCCGCCACAGGGTGTGCAACGCTCGCTGCGTGTTCTGGCACAACCACCACCACAGCAAGCGAACAGCAGATCGTTGTGGATAAAGCGACGCTGGCTGTTCAGGACCTGTTTGCAAAAACAACCTCGACATCCCGCTCACAGCAGCTTCTGGCGGAAGCCAAAGCCGTCATGGTGTGCCCGTCTGTTCTGAACATGTCTTTCGGTCTGGGAGGCTCTGGCGGTCGCTGCGTCCTCATGAGCCGCGATGCGCGTGGGTCATGGTCTGATCCCGCATTTTACCGTCTGAGCACGGGGTCTCTGGGTGTTCAGGTTGGCGTCCAGAACTCCGAGATGATTTTCTTCATCATGTCCCAGCGCGGCATTCAGGCCCTGCTGGATAGCCAGTTCAAGTTTGATGCGACAGCATCCGCATCTTTCGCCACGATCGGGACTGGTGTTGAAAGCAGCACGGCCGGAGCAAAGAATACGGACATCTATGCGGCACAGAAGGCTCAGGGTCTTTATGCGGGCGCCGCACTTGGTGGCTCCAAGCTGACAGTAGATAGCGGCGCGAACCGCGCTTACTACAATCAGGCTGTTGGTCCTGAAGACATTATCGTGACGATGCGCGTCAACAATCCGTCTGCCGATCCGCTTCGTCGCATGATGATGAACATTGCGAAACTACCAACAGCCTCCACGGCCCGCTCAACAAGCGCAACAGCTCCAGCCTCTCAGGGGAGCACGTCAACGGATATCGACCCCGTAAGCAGCAGCCCCTACCCCAGCAACTACGACACCTCTAAGCCGTACAGCACCCAAACGCGCGGCGTGCAGAGTTCATCTCTGAACCCTGTGAAGTAAGCCAAAAAAGCCCCGCATGTGAAAATTCGGGGCTTTTTTATTGTGGGACGACCGGGATTTTCTCTCGGTATGCCCGGATATTTCGGTCCTGCTCCTGGAGTGTCTCAGAGAAACTATGACCACCCTCACCCGTAGCGACGAAATATAACGCCTTCCCTTCGGCCGGATGGGCCGCAGCCTCAAGAGACGTCTTACCCGGTGAGCAGATTGGCCCCGGTGGTAGGCCGGTTTCCAGGTAGGTATTGTATGGGCCAGAGACCTGAAGATCATCATGTGTCAAAGGACGATCCAATGTCCCCAGACCGTCACTTAGCCCATAAATAACGCTTGGATCCGTCTGAAGGCGCATGCCGAGTTTAAGACGGTTCAGGAAGACGCGCGCCACCATTGGACGCTCGGCCGGCACGGCTGTTTCCCGCTCAATGAGTGATGCCAGAGTTACAAGATCCTGCGGGCTCTCAATCAGGCCATCCAAGGCTTCCACATCACGCTTGTCCCAGATGGACTGCACCTGAGCGTCCATCATGCGTTTCAGGCGATCAACCATGGATTGCCGTGCAGTGCCACGAACATAGGCAATCGTCTGAGGAAGGACGCTTCCCTCCGCGATTTGAGGGACGTCTCCCGTCAGGAAAGGTGCTTTGCGAAGAATATCCGCAATCTTCAGCGCAGTCAGACCTTCAGGAACAGTCAACTGATGGGAGACAGGTTTACCATGCCGCAAAATTTCCAGCACATGAGCCACGGACGCTCGGGCGGGAAACTGAAGTTCCGCCGCATGAATCTGTCCATCCCGATGCGTCAGGAAGGCTGATAGCCGGAAGAAGGCTCCGGAGGACCATGTTGGGGAAAGAATTCCGTCATCCTGAAGAGCTTTTGTAACCGTCGCGTTGTTACCACGCGGAATGACAAAGGCTTTTGTTTCAGGAAGTGGACCAGGATCAGTGTAATGACCGTACCCGGCGACGGCTGCTGCGACAAAGAGCAGCGGCGCCATAAAGATTGCCAGCTTACGGCCAGCCTTGGGGGGAAGAAGAGGTTTTCTGTTTTCTTCGCCGTCCGGCTGGCTTTCAGGCATAAATCAAAACGACTCCGCTTAGTCCTTGCAGCGCTTCAGGATAATGCTGGCATTCGTGCCGCCAAACCCGAAGCTGTTGGACAGAGCGACATCAACCTTACGCTTCTGAGCCTTCAGAGGCACACGATCGATTACGCTCTCGCGTGCCGGATTTTCAAGGTTCAGCGTGGGCGGCACGATGCCGTCACGGATGGCCTGAAGGCAGAAGATCGCCTCCACAGCACCCGCTGCGCCAAGAAGATGACCAATGGCGGACTTGGTAGAGGACATCACCAGGTTCTTGGCATGGTCGCCGAAGAAACGCTCGACCGCATCCAGTTCCAGATCGTCAGCCATGGTGGAGGTGCCATGCGCGTTGACGTAGTCGATATCGGATGCCTGAAGACCACTGTTCTTCAGGGCGGCCTTCATGGCGCGGAACGCACCTTCATGACCTTCAGCCGGGGCTGTGATGTGATGAGCGTCGCCGGACAGACCATAGCCGCCGATTTCGCCATAGATCTTGGCACCGCGAGCCTTGGCATGTTCGTACTCTTCCAGCACGACCACACCGGCACCCTCACCCATGATGAAGCCATCACGATCTTTGTCCCACGGACGGGACGCCTTGGTCGGATCTTCATTGGAACCGGTGGAGAGCGCACGCGCCGAGCAGAAACCGGCAATACCCAGCGAACAGATGGCAGCTTCTGCGCCACCGGCAATCATGACGTCTGCATCACCGTACTGGATCAGACGGGACGCATCGCCAATCGCATGCACGCCTGTAGCGCAGGCTGTAACGACAGCATGGTTCGGTCCCTTGAAGCCGTAGCGGATCGAAAGGTGACCGGAAATGAGATTGATAAGCGCAGAGGGGATGAAGAACGGTGACAGACGACGGGCCTTGCCGCTCGAAACTGTCAGAGAACCTTCATAAATCGTCTGCAGACCACCGATACCGGAGCCGATCATTACGCCTGTGGCGCAGCGATCATCTTCGTTCTCAGGCTTCCAGCCCGAGTCTTCGACGGCCTGGATGGCAGCGGCCAGACCAAGATGGATGAAGCGATCCATTTTCTTCTGGTCTTTGACCGGCACCCAGTCAGACAGCGTGAGACCGCCTTCTTCGGTCGGCCCCTCAGGAACCTGACCAGCGACCTGCGCAGGGAGTTCGGAAGGATCAAAATGGGTAATACGCCCGATACCGGACTGCCCTTCGATCAGACGCTTCCACGTCAGTTCCGCACCCACCGCAAGTGGGCTGACAACACCGATTCCGGTAACGACGACGCGTCTTCCGTTGATTGCATTCCCGCTCATCGATGCCTCATGTCTCACGTTGTAAACGACCATACGATGCGGCCTGAAGGCCACTCCGTGTATCCGCCCCTGGTAATCGAGGCGGGATGGGACCAGCCTTAGACCAGTCCCGAAAGCGCCTTAGGCAGCCTTCTGCTTCTCGATGTAGTCAATCGCGTCCTTGACGGTGGCGATCTTCTCGGCTGCATCTTCCGGGATCTCGACGGAGAAAGCTTCTTCGAAAGCCATGACCAGCTCAACCGTGTCGAGGCTGTCTGCGCCCAGATCGTCAATGAAAGACGCTTCCGGCGTGACCTTGCTTTCTTCAACGCCGAGGTGCTCGACAACGATCTTCTTCACCTTGTCAGCGATATCGCTCATCTGTTTGTTCCTTCTGCCCGTTCAGGGCGTTACAAAAAACTCGTATTGCCGTCTGCCAGTCCGGGAACCCATCTGGGCTTCCAGCGCAGGCCACCTCTCCTTTCGGAAAGGCGTTGCCACCGGCCGAACCGGACATCGGCCTTCATCAGACCGGGCAAAGCAGCGCGCGATTAGCACGCTTTGACCTGAAACGCCAAGCGTCTCAGACCATGGCCATGCCACCGTTGACGTGCAGGGTCGTTCCCGTGACCCAAGCAGCCTCGTCAGAAGCCAGATACACCACTGCCGCGGCCACGTCATCCGGGTTTCCCATCCGACCGAGCGGAATGGAGCCAACCAGCTTTTCGCGGATACCCTCAGACAGCACATCCGTCATCGGCGTTTCAATGAAACCAGGAGCCACAACGTTGACCGTCACACCGCGAGGACCGGCTTCCTGAGCCAGGGACTTGCTCATACCAACGATGCCAGCCTTTGCCGCTGCATAGTTAGCCTGACCCGCATTTCCTGTCGTTCCAACAACAGACGCGATGGAAATGATGCGGCCAGCGCGACGGCGCAGCATACCCTTAAGGGCAGCGCGCGCCAGACGGAACGGGCTTTCCAGATCCACCGTCATGACCTGCGACCAGTCACTGTCCTTCATGCGAATGGCGAGCGTATCGCGCGTCAGACCCGCATTGTTCACCAGAATGTCCAGCGGAGCCCCGGCCACTTCTTCAGCTTTAGCCACAAGACCATCAGCTTCAGACGCATCCGACAGGTTGGCAACAGCAATATGGGCGCGCTCGCCAAGGCTATCTGCAAGTTCCTTCAGAGCCGCTTCACGCGTGCCGCTGAGAACAACCGTTGCGCCAAGGGCGTGAAGCTGACGGGCAATAGCTGCACCGATGCCACCGGATGCACCCGTCACGAGTGCGATCTT
This sequence comes from Gluconobacter sp., assembly GCF_047723935.1. NCBI lineage: Bacteria > Pseudomonadati > Pseudomonadota > Alphaproteobacteria > Acetobacterales > Acetobacteraceae > Gluconobacter > Gluconobacter sp. The sequence goes on along the minus strand of NZ_JBDOBO010000006.1, from coordinate 4,389 downwards.
GCCAGAAAGAGAGAACATGGTTCGTTGTCCTTACAGAGCCTTGAGCAGGGCTTCGATTTCAGCAGGTGTGCCAGCATTGTCCGTGGCAAGATCAGGAGCAATACGACGCGCCAGACCGCACAGCACCTTGCCAGCTCCCAGTTCATGCATGTTTGTCACGCCCATGGCCGCCATGGCCTGAACGCTCTCGCGCCAGCGGACCGTTCCCGTAACCTGCTTCACCAGAAGGTCGCGGATCGCATCAGGATCCGTGACCTTCGCAGCAGTCACATTGGCAATAACCGGGACGCTCGGCGCATTCAGTGTAGCCGTTGCCAGCGCTTCTGCCATTTCACGACCGGCAGGCGCCATCAGTGACGAATGAAACGGCGCGGAGACCGGAAGTTTCACAGCCCGCTTGATGCCACGCTCCTTGGCAAGGGCAATAGCGCGATCCACGGCATCCATGTGTCCAGACACAACGATCTGGCCACCGCCGTTATCATTGGCGATCTCAAGGATCTGTCCCTGGGCTGCATCTTCGCAGATGGACTGCGCCTGCTCAGCCTCAACTCCGAGAAGAGCTGCCATGCCGCCCTCACCTGCAGGAACAGCCCGCTGCATTGCCTGACCGCGCAGACGCAGCAAACGGGCACCCTCAGCAATACCGAGTGTGCCAGCAGCAGCAAGAGCAGAATATTCTCCGAGAGAATGACCAGCCAGCAAAGCGGCCTTGTCTGCCAGCTTGAAGCCACCTTCGGTTTCAAGGGCGCGAACAGCAGCGAGCGATACGGCAAAAAGTGCTGGCTGCGTGTTCTCGGTCTTTGTCAGTTCGTCCGCTTCGCCGGAGAACATCAGCTTTGACAGGTGCACTCCGAGGGCATCGTCAACTTCCTGAAAAACGGCACGGGATGAAGCAAAGGCATCATGCAGGGCCTGCCCCATTCCGACTGACTGACTGCCCTGACCCGGAAAGACAAAAGCGTGAACCGACATGGATCCCCCTGCTGGCATGAAAAACAGGCTCAGGGTGATGCTGTTTCACACGCGATCTGTCAAATTCTGCGTTATCTGTCAGGTGTGAATGTCGCGTATGCCTCACCGGGAATTTTAACCCGGACCCGGCCAAAAGGCTTGCTGGAACGGAATACCGTATCCTCTGCATAGTCCTGCGGCCGAAGCAGAACAGTCATTGGTTCTCTGCTCACATTTGACGCCAGCACCCGGACGGTACCGCTCGTCACAGCCTCAAAATTCGCTCCCGGAGCAATATCTATCTTGAGCCGATGAGCATCTGGCATGAACCAGGACAAGATCACACCCGTCAGATCACGAATGCACGCATTGACCTGACGCAGCCAGTGACGGGCCTCTATGCCGGTAAATGTCTGCGGCACAGGCAACGCGACCACAAGAGACAACTCCGTTCTGACATTATGCCCGATGGATTCTGTCTGAAGGACTGGCGGGTTCTCTGCCTTCAGGCGGTCTGTCAGCGGGAAATGCATGTCCCGGTCCTGGCCGAAGAACAAGGGGATATCCCCATCCCGGCTATGAACCATAAGGCGCGCTTTTGAGGGGTAATCATGGTCAGGCAGCAACTCGCCTGTGAAATGGAGTGAAAGACCCTCTTTTGCCGCCTGCGGAAAGCGCTCAAACCGCTCATAGATGCGTGCGATGTCCTGATATGTCGCAACGCGCACGTCATGTCGGCCAGCGACAATGAGATGCTCCTCGGAAGCACCCTGCGCCTCGTGAAGCCTGACACAGGACAGGAGTGCGATGAAACATCCCGTCAGAAGACGATAGGTCATGAATTTACTTTACAACAAATGATGTTTTATTCAATTTTTTGCAGAACAATCAGAACCTGCGGCAGCCTTACCGGATTATCTAGATATTCGATCAGGCGGAACATCCCACCCCAAGCTTTAAGAATATAGTTCCGTGGTATGATGGCCTCACCATAATGCGCCTGAGGCTGAGGGCGCTTTGCAGACGCTGCATGCAGGAACCGCCCGGCTTCAAAATGTGAATTTGCCTGCGCTTCATCCACAAAACTATTTGCACAAGCTTCATGCCATGGATGCTCCAGTCGCATTCCAGAAGCTCGACGCAAGCGCTGCTCCGCGCAGAATGACAGAAACCGCCGACTCTGCGTCGTAAAGACAACCAATCCATCTGGCTTCAGAAGCCGATGAAACTCCCTCATCCAGTGGCCGGCCAAAAATTCATCCAGATGTGAAAATGTCGACCAGGACGTGATCAGATCCAGCGTACCGGGCACGAGGGGCAAGGGTGGCACCAGCCCGGCCTGCAAGAAGGGAAGAAATGGATTGGCGCGCCGTGCCGCCATGAGAAAGCGGTCCGTATGCTCGACACTGACGAGGGACTGTGATCGCACGTCCTTCATAAAAAGACGCGCAATACGCCCCCACCCACATCCAAAATCAAGAACGGAAGTCTCGGGCCTCACGGGCCTTCCGGCGTAAGCGCAATACGCCTTTATTTCTCGATAAAAGACATGCGCCTCATGAATGGAAACCTCCCCGTGATGCCCATGAATTTCACGCTGAAGATCATCCGGGGGGAACTCAGGCATCCGAACGCCCCGCACCTCGTGTCCGCCAAGGGACGAGACCAGAACATGCAGCCATTCTTCATCCGCAAGCCCGTGAAAGGCTTCAAAAACAGCATCCGTCCTGTCGGAGTGGGTCATTCTTCTACCGTTACGCCATGTCAGTAACGATTTATTAACGCACTTCCACCAACAAGAGAACCAAGCCGCCACCCCCTGAAAAATTCTGCCCCGCGCTTTTCAGATACAACACAAGAAAGAGTTCTCACATAAACTGGATATGGCTCTTGAACCCCAAAAGAGCGGCATCCCGCAGATTGTATTGGGCATTCGGGTGAATGTAATACTCAAACAAAGGCGTGAAAATCACTCCCTTCACAACGTGGATAGCATAGTTGAACTCCATCACGACCGCATCCTGCTGAACACCTGTCGCATGATTGGGAAGTGATTGCCCTTTCCGGATCAGCGCAGCTTCACTTCTGCTCACACCGGATGCAATCTTGGTGTAAGTCAGAGAAAATCCGAGCGTATCGTAGGGTCGAGACTTCAGAAATCCGCGGTTAATTAGTGCGCCATAGACGAGATACCGGCGCAGGGATGTATGGGGATCATTGTAAATAAGCCCCGTCATGGCCGTCAGGCCTGAGCCCTTTGCCCGATAGTGCAGCAACTGTTGATCCAGCATGACCCATGTTGACCAGGACGCGCTTCGCTTTTTATGCGCAAGTCCGCTCTCTGCATAAGAACCGTCATACAGATCGTAATAGTTGTCAGTCTGCGGCGTACTGAAGAGCTGGGCACCGAATTTGTAATGACCCGGCAAGGTGCCATGCCCGAAAACCGGCTCCCAGGCTGTTTCGATCGGTGCCGCATACCCGATGATATTGGCCCCATTGAATTTGAATCCGGTCCGATGCTGATAGACCTGATAAATCCCGTTTTCGATCGGATACACCCCTGTCTGAACATAGACAGAATGCACCGGCCGTCCTCGAACCCGAAATCCCCAAGTCGCAGCAGGATAGCCAGCGTCAAAATTCGTGTCTGTAATTCCTTTGGGACGACCGCAGAAACTACCGTTCTGGAAATTGCAGAACAAAGGGCTCGCCGCAAAATCCGAAATTTCTGACATACGGCCAGCGGCGATCGCCAGACGCCCACCGTAAAGCGTTTCTTCGCCATACATATAGACCAGATGCACGACAACATTTCCGCCGCCGCCATAATCTTCGGAAGCATGATTGAGCCAGTCACCAAAGATGCGATTGGCCGTCGTACCATATCGCCCCACCGTAATCATGTGCGTCGCAAAACCACGCAGACCAGCAAGCTTTTCCCAATCTACATCAAGCTGCATGGCGTACTGCCCTGCATTGCTCGCGCCCTGCTTGTAGTTTTCAAATCCCGGCGTTGTTCCGCGCGTCGGCTTCGTTATTGCTCCAGCAAATTCATTCGTATTGTCGACGAGGAAATTAATGCCCCGCTTACGTAGCCAGCCTGATAAGGGATTGGAGACGATAGCCTCGGGATAGGAAAATGCTGGCACAGTTGTTTCACGCGATGCATGCACCGGAAGAGGCGTTGAAACCAACTGACTTGGCGCAGATCCAATATCGCGGTCCATGACCTGAGCAAAAGCAGGCAGCGATACGAAAATACTGAAAAGCCACATATACCATGAGCTTTTCAGAGCATAACCCAGCACACGAAGATGCAAACCTGGCGCCCCCATTTGAACAGGAATAATGTTACATCACGACCTCTGAAACGAATTGCGTCCGATCCAGAGTGAGTATGCAGAATCCCTACGCCACGGAGCACCTGTAGCG